>WFQS01000594.1 GCA_015486915.1 Desulfobacteraceae bacterium | reverse complement strand
TCATCGGAAAGGTTATACCCCATGCCGGATATGTGCGAATAAAGGGCGTGCCGGCCCGAATGCTTTCCAAGAACGAGATTGTTTTTACTTAGCCCTATGGTTTCAGGTTTCATGATCTCATATGTCATGGGATTCTTCAAAACCCCGTCCTGGTGTATACCTGCCTCATGGGCAAAGGCATTGGCGCCCACAATGGCACGGTTAGGCTGGACAACGATGCCGGTAATCATACTGACAAGCCGGCTGGTGGGATATATCCTTGTGGTATCGATTGCCGTTGTTTCCCGGAAGAAATTAGGTCTTGTTCCGAGGGACATTACAACCTCCTCAAGGGAGGTGTTACCGGCCCTTTCTCCGATTCCGTTTATTGTAACTTCCGCCTGCCCGGCTCCTGCTTTTATTGCGGCAAGGGTGTTTGCAGTGGCAAGTCCAAGGTCGTTATGGCAGTGGACACTTAAAACCGCTTTATTGATATTTGGAGTGTTTGTTATCACATATTCAACAAGGTTCGAGAACTCATCCGGAACAGCATAACCAACTGTATCGGGCAGGTTGACCGTTGATGCTCCTGCATCAATGACCGCCTCGAAAATTCTGCATAAAAAATCAGGCTGGCTTCTTGAACCGTCTTCTGCGGAAAATTCAACATTATCAGTTAAGGATGCAGCATATTTAACAGCCTCAACAGCCTTATCAATAACCTGTTCCTGAGACATTTTGAGTTTGTATTCCATGTGAATGTCAGATGTTGCTATAAAAGTGTGGATTCTCGGATGCACAGCATTTTTTATTGCTTCCCATGCCCTTGTAATATCATTGTGATCGGCTCTGCAGAGGGCGGCAATCTGGGCAGATTCAAGTGCGCCTGCAATCATTTCAACAGCTTTAAAATCGCCCTGGGAAGCAGCTGGGAAACCTGCTTCAATAACGTCAATCCCGAGTTTTTCAAGCTGTGTTGCAATACGCAGTTTTTCAGCGATATTCATGCTTGCACCCGGTGACTGTTCTCCATCTCTCAGTGTTGTATCAAATATTATAATTCTTCTGTGGTTTTCCATAATTTTTCTCCTTGAATTATCAGAGTTGGCTACGCGTCTTTAGCCCATTTTTTGTCATAATCTTTTATTCATTGGGACAGTCGGGTTAAATCAGGTCAGGCCTCGTGGCCGTTATTCCCAATGGACAATTTGTACTGGAAACTGTCGGCAAGTGCATGCCAGCTTGCCTCTATAATATCCTCAGAAACTCCCATGGTGGTGAAAATACTATTCTCATCCCTTGATTCTATTATAACACGTACCTTTGAAGCTGTGCCGTCACGTCCGTCCATAACACGAACCTTAAAATCAACAAGGTGCATATTGCTTATTTCAGGGAAAATTTTAGTTAAAGCCTTTCTCAGCGCATTATCAAGGGCACTTACAGGGCCGTCACCTTCCGCCGCAGTGATCACTGTTTTGCTGCCCACCCTGATTTTTATCAATGCATGGGCATAGCATGGTCTTTCCTTGTCTTTTTCTATTGTTACCCTGAATGATTCAAGGCTGAAAAGAGACTGGAACTGATTAGTCAGTTTCTGCATTAGAATTTTCAGGGAAGCTTCGGCAGCCTCAAACTGGAATCCATCCTCTTCAAGTTCTTTAATGCTTGATGCAATATTTTTTCCGTTCATGCCCCCGGCCGTGAAATCGATTCCCATTTCCCTTGCCTTGTATTCAATATTACTCTTCCCGGACTGTTCCGATACCAGCACCCTTCTTTTGTTTCCCACAAGTTCAGGTGAAATATGTTCATATGCCCTGGAATCCTGCATGATAGCACTGACGTGGATACCGCCTTTATGTGCAAAAGCGCTTTTACCCACAAAGGGCCTGTTATTTAAAGGAATCATATTGGCAGTTTCACTTATGAACCTTGAAAGTGCCCTGAGTTTTTTGAGGTTCTCCATGGAAATGCAGTTGACTTTCATTTTCAGGGCCAGGACAGGTATTATGGATGTAAGATCAGCATTACCGCATCTTTCTCCATATCCGTTAATTGTACCATGTACCATTTCAGCCCCTGCTGTCAGTGCTGAAACGGAATTTGCCACGGCCATATTACAGTCGTTGTGTGCGTGTATCCCAAGTTTTATCTCTGAGTTGTGTTTTTTGCAGAGACTTTTATACACCTCTTCTGTAATTTTTTTTATGTCATGGGGCAGGCTCCCCCCGTTTGTATCGCAGAGCACAAGGGTGTCCGCCCCTCCGTTCAATGCTGCATCCAGGGTCATTAAAGCATAATCGGGATTGTCAACATATCCGTCATAAAAATGCTCTGCATCATAGATCACCTCTCTTCCCTGTTCACAGAGGAAAGATGTGCTCTGTTCAATCATTGCAAGATTTTCATCAAGGGTGTTCTTCATTATTTTTTCAACATGAAGAGGCCATGATTTCCCAAAAATTGTGATAACAGGGGTTTTTGCTTTCAGCAGGGCAATAAGATTTGCATCCTGTTCACTCTTTGTATTGGGACGTCTTGTTGATCCGAATGCAGCAAGTTTTGCATTTTTAAGTTCAATTTTCTTTGCAAGATCAAAAAAACGAAGAGCACTTGGATTTGATCCGGGCCATCCTCCCTCAATATAGTGAATACCGATATCATCAAGCCTTTTAACAATTTTTATTTTGTCTTCCGGTGTAAAGCAGATGTTCTCTCCCTGCATCCCGTCCCGTAGAGTTGTGTCGTATAAAATTGCATTTTTCATTGCAGTGCCCTTCTTTTAATGTTGTTTTTCAATATTGATTTTTTTAATGTGCAGGTCGAAGACTTCTCACCGCACTTCCCGCCTGCCACATTTCAGAATCGTGGATTTCTTTAAGTTCCACCGTAAGTTTTTCCTGGTAATCAGGCGCACTGTTGGCTTTTAAAGTTATTTCTGTTTCCTTTCCCGATACAACCGACTGGTAAAGTTCCTTAAAAACAGGCAGGGTTGCGGCCTTGAATTTCGGTTTCCAGTCAAGAGCGCCGCGCTGGGCGGTTGTGCTGCAGTTTGCGTACATCCAGTCCATTCCGTTTTCATCAACAAGGCGTATGAGGCTCTGGGTGAGTTCTTCCACTGTTTCATTAAAAGCCTCACTCGGGGAATGGCCGTTTTCCCTTAATGTATCGTACTGGGCTTCCATTATTCCTGCAAGGGCACCCATTAAAACTCCACGTTCTCCGGTAAGATCACTGTGTACTTCTTTTTCAAAGGTGGTTGGAAAAAGATAGCCTGAACCGATTGCTATACCAAGGGCGATGGCCCTGTCTTTTGCTTTTCCCGTAAAATCCTGAAAAACAGCGTAACTTGAGTTTATACCGGCGCCTGCAAGAAAATTTCTCCTTACGCTTGTGCCGGAGCCCTTTGGCGCTGCAAGTATTACATCCACATTTTCAGGGGGGATAACACCGGTCTGTTCCTTGAAAACAATGGAAAAACCATGGGAAAAAAACAGGGCATCTCCCTCGTTTAAACAGGGCTTTATCTTCTCCCACATAAGTGACTGCCCAGCGTCTGAAAGGAGATATTCGATAATGGTTGCCTTTTTGGCAGCTTCCTCAACTGGGAAAAGTGTTTTTCCCGGAATCCAGCCGTCCTTTACAGCCTTGTCCCAGGATTTGCTGTTTTCCCGCTGGCCGATTATCACATTTATGCCGTTATCTTTCATGTTCAGGGATTGTCCCGGGCCTTGAACCCCATATCCAAGTACGGCAACAAGTTCATCTTTTAAAACATCCTTTGCTTTTTCAATGGTGAATTCATCCCTTGTTACAACATCTTCAATTACTCCGCCAAAATTTATTTTTGCCATGATTTTTCTTTCTCCTTAAATTATTTTTTGGAAGTTTCCTTAATGGGCAGGCATTATTGATGTCCGCCGGTTTTGGTAATTCAGTTTTTTAATTTGTAAATATTCGTCCAGCACTCCATAAGGTCGAATATTGACTTTAATTTTCAATATTGTTCTGTTATCTTAATCTGTTATGATGTTTATTCTTATGTTTCCTTGTTTTTGCACCCCTTGAAAGGGCAAGAGCTCCTGTCCTTGCCGTTTCCATGATTCCCATGGGCTGCAAAAGGTTCATGAACGCCTCAATTTTCCCCTGGTCTCCTGACATTTCAAGAATATAGTGATCCGATCCCACATCAACCACCCTGCACCTGAATATATCCACAATTCTAAGTATTTCAGCCCTGTGTTCCGGCTTTGCATGAACCTTGATCAGGCAGAATTCCCTCTGGACATGTTTTTTCCCGGTGAGGTTATTAACTGTTATAACATTGATCAATTTATTAAGCTGTTTTTCTATCTGTTCAATTATTGCATTGTCACCCCTTGTCATCATGGTTATTCTTGATACATCAGGATCTGCTGTCTGGGCAACATTAAGACTGTCAATGTTGTATCCTCTGCCGCTGAACAAACCTGATATTCTTGACAGGACCCCTGGCTCATTATCCACAAGTATGGAAAGTAAATGCTTTTCGTTATTCATTTGAAACCTCATTTTAAGTAGATATTCGACCAGCACTCCATTTTTGTCCATTTTGTCCTTAAAAATAGCATCAGTATGCTTTTACAGTCCCAAACTGACGAATGTGAGAATATAAAGCACTGGCCAGAATTTACATTATACGGTCGAATATTTACCAATTTAATAAACGGCCATGAGGCCGTTCTGGATTCTTTCAGACAGCCTCTAAGAATCATAGATTCTGACAAATACAGGGTCTAAGACACGAAGCCAACTCCGATTTTTAAAGGAACTTAGCAGGAGTTTCATATCAAAAAAATATCATACAAGAAGCATCTCAGTTATGGAACCACCTGCCGGAACCATTGGATAAACAGATTCTTCCCTTTCAACGACAAAATCCATTATAATTGTTTCATTGGACGAAAGACCCTTTGATAAGACATCTTCAACTTCGGAGGGCTTTGTAGCCCTGAGACCTTTTGCCCCGTAGGCCTCGGCAAGTTTTACAAAGTCGGGAGCATGTTCCATGTTGGTAAAGGAATAATTTTTTTCATAGAACAATTCCTGCCATTGTCTTACCATACCAAGGTATCCATTGTTTAATATAACAATTTTAACCGGCAGATCGGATTCAACTGCAGTCATCAGCTCCTGGCTGTTCATCTGTATGCTTCCGTCACCTGCAACATCAACCACAATGGCATCAGGGCAGGCGGCTTTTGCACCAATGGCTGCGGGTAGTCCGAATCCCATTACACCAAGTCCGCCTGAAGTTATAAAATGGTTGGGACTGTCAAAATGGTAATACTGGGCCGCCCACATCTGGTTCTGGCCGACTTCAGTTGTAATAATTGCCTTTCCCCTTGTAAGCTCGTATAATTTTTCAATTACATACTGGGGTTTTATTACATCCTCTTTTTTTTCATACTTTAAAGGAGTCGTTGATTTCCAGTTTTCAATCTGATTAAACCAGTTTTCTCTGCTGCCTTTTACAGATTTGGGATCTTCCTGTTTCAGCATGGTGTTCAGATCATGAAGTGTCATTTTGCAGTCACCCACTATGGGACATGTCGCTTCAACATTTTTATGAATTGAAGTCGGGTCGATAT
>WFQS01000593.1 GCA_015486915.1 Desulfobacteraceae bacterium | reverse complement strand
TGAAATAAGTTGAACAGAAATAGCGCAGGATTCCGGCCCATGTACAAGGCGCATTAAAGGTTGCATACTAAACGTATTCGGCCTTTGATGCAACGAAGTAGATGGGCCGGAAGACAAGCAATCTCGTTCAACTTATAAAATTTTCGATCCTTAAGAAAGCATAGGAGCTATATAATGGAACTTGAAGCCTTGCTGGAACCCATTGCCGGGGATAATCCATCGGGTGAAAATCTGCGGTATACGCCTGTATATGATGATATTCAGGAGGCCAGAAGAGCCGATGACCTGTTGGACCAGGGAGACTGGCAGCATGAAGTCAAAGAGTCTGACTGGAATGCCGTTTTTTCCCTTTCCGTTGATGCGCTTACCAATAAAACAAAGGATCTGCAGATTGCTGCCTGGCTTTTGGAATCCTTAACCGTTATCCGGGGATTTGACGGGGTCAATCAGGGTCTTACCATAATTAAAGAATTTATCAATAATTTCTGGGATACACTTTATCCGGAAATAGAGGATGATGATCTTGATTTCAGGGTGGGTCCACTTGAATTCATCAATGATAAACTATGGTTTCCAATAAAGTCAATTCCCATCACCGATCCTGCAAAAACCCGGGGATTTTCCTGGCTTAAATGGCAGGAATCAAGGCAGGTGGGCTCTGAAAAGGATATCCTGAACCAGTACGGGGATGTGGATGATGATAAAAAAAAGGCAAGGGATGATCAGATTGCCGAAGGAAAACTGCCTGTTGAGGAGTTTGATTCTGCGGTAAGAGCGTCATCCAGAGCTTTTTATGAAGCTCTTTTTGAAGATATCTCTAAATCTGTGGATCTGTTTAATGAACTGGACAATATTGTGGATGAAAAATTTGGCAGGGAAGCTCCACGGCTTGCTGAATTGAAGACCTCAATTGAGGATTGTTTTAATCTTGTTAATAAATTTGTAAAGATAAAAAGGGAAGAGGAACCTGATGAAATTCCTGAAGGGCAGAAGGAGACACAGGACAATCAGGAAGATGTTTCAATTTCACATGAAGAGCCGGGCATAACAGGCGTTTCTTCCCCGGGCTTTGTCCCGTCTCAGCCTGCACAGCCCTTGATGGGTAAATTGCATGCAGGCGTTTATCATGTTAACCGTATTCTGGGAAATGCAGGTGTTGAAGAGGCTGTCTGGCAGTCAGCTCTGGAGAAACTTGGCAGGGAGGGGATTAAACCTGCCCTTGAGCACCTTCTTGGAGCTTCCTGCAGTGCACAGTCCATAAGGGAAAAAACAAATTTTCGTCTGCTTCTTGCAAAGCTCTGCCTTAAAGCCATGAGAGCTGATCTTGCAATGCCCATTATGGAGGAAATTAACACCCTTATTGAAGAACTCCAGATAGACAGGTGGGAATCACCCATATGGATTGCAGAAGTCTTAGGAACATTGTACAAATGTCTTATGGCTGAAGGCTCCTCCGATGATGACAAATACAGGGCAAAGGAAATTCTTACAAGGTTATGTACACTTGATGTTACAAAGGCAATGGAATTTTCCACAGGCGAAAACGATTAGTGAAATAATTTTTTAATTAATAAAATTTTTAAATTAAATCAATAACTTATAACTATAAGGAGGTAGAAATGGCTAAAGAAAGTCTGCAGCATACCCTGGACAGGGTCAGATCCCCCAGGGTTCAGATCACCTATGATGTTGAAGTAGGTGATGCCCTTGAAACAAAAGAAATCCCTTTTGTTGTGGGGGTTCTTGCTGATTTGTCAGGGAAACCCGAAGAGCCCCTGCCAAAACTTAAGGAAAGAAAACTTGTTGAAATTGACCGTGATAATTTTAATAAAGTCCTTGAAGGAATGAAACCAAGGCTTGCATATCGGGTGGATAACAAACTTGCAAATGATGATTCTTCAATGTCAGTTGAACTTAAATTTAAATCCCTTGAAGATTTTCATCCTGAAAAAGTGGCAAAACAGGTTGATCCCATTCGTAAACTTGTGGAGGCAAGGGAAAGGCTTTCCGGACTTTTGAATAAACTTGACGGGAATGACAAACTGGATGAACTGCTTCAGGAGGTTATTTCAAGTACAGATTCCCTTGAAACACTTGGCAGGGAAACCGGTGTAAAAAAAGATTAATAGTTCATAATATATATGAAATAACCGTCATGGGGCGGAGCTGGACTTTGTCCAGCCCTCCCGTAACGAATAAAGAAAGGAGGAACCAATGGCTGAAAATGAAAAAAATGTCCAGCCCGATGCTGCTCCTGCATCAGAAACCGTGGAGGAAACAGGCCTTCTTGATCAAATCATAGAAGATGGACGTCTTGCAAGGGAAGAAAGTCAGAGAGACTGGGCTAAAGATCTTATTGGTGAGTTTGTCGCCCAGGTCATGGACGGAGAGATTACCGTATCCAAGGATACTGAAGCAATGATCAATGAAAGGATCAGTGAAATTGACAGACTTATCTCTGCCCAGCTCAATGAAGTTATGCACCATGAAGAGTTTCAGAAACTTGAGGCTTCCTGGAGAGGTCTTGCCTATCTCGTTGATAAAACAGAGACAGGGGAGAGGATGAAGTTAAGGGTGATGAATGTGTCCAAGAAAGATCTTTTAAAGGACATGGAAAAAGCCTCGGAATTTGATCAGTCCGCTCTTTTCAAGAAAATTTATGAAGAGGAATTTGGAATGTTCGGTGGGGCATCATATGGAGCCATTATTGGAGATTATCAGTTTTCCAATCATCCCCAGGATATTGCCTTATTGAACAAAATATCCCAGGTGGCCGCTGCAGCCCATGCTCCTTTTCTTTCAGCTGCAGCACCGGAACTTTTTAACTTTGACAGTTTTACGGAACTTGGTGAACCACGTGATATGGCAAAAATTTTCCAGGGTGTTGAATATGCTAAATGGAAGGCTTTCAGGGAGTCGGAGGATTCACGCTATGTGGCTCTTGCCATGCCCCATATTTTAATGCGTCTGCCATATGGCAGAGACAATGTTCCGGTTGAAGCTTTTGATTTTGAAGAAAAAGTGGATGGAACAGATCATAATCAGTATTTGTGGGGCAATGCAGCCTATGCACTTGGAACAAGATTGACAGAGTCATTTGCCAAATATTCCTGGTGTGCTGCAATAAGGGGTGTTGAAGGTGGAGGCCTTGTGCAGGATCTTCCCGTTCATACATTCAAAACTGATGAGGGGGATGTCGCTTTGAAATGTCCCACTGAAATTGCCATCACTGACAGAAGGGAAAAAGAGCTTGCAGATCTCGGGTTTGTGCCCCTGGTTCACTGCAAGGGAACAGATTATGCTGCATTTTTCAGCACCCAGACGGGAAACAAGCCAAAACTGTACGATTCAGATGCGGCAAATGCCAATGCAAGGCTTTCTTCCCAGTTGCAGTA
>WFQS01000592.1 GCA_015486915.1 Desulfobacteraceae bacterium | reverse complement strand
TTTATTTTAAAAACATTTACTTTTTCAGTTGTTTACGCCCCGGTGTGATTGCTCTGGCATATTCCTTGTAGGTATCAGAAAAAGAACAGAAGAAGTGTAATGTATAAGTTTGAAAAACCGGAGTAAAATGAAAATTTTAACTTTGGGAATGCATTGAATTGTGTAGGCTTTTTTCTTTAAAATTGAGGATGTGTGATAAAAGTTAACAAGGATTTTTACAATCATTGAATCACGCTAAGGATCGGAGATGAAATAAGTTGAACAGAAATAGCGCAGAATTCCGGCCCATGTACAAGGCGCATTAAAGGTTGCATACTCCACGTATTCGGCCTTTGATGCAACGAAGTAGATGGGCCGGAAGACAAGCAATCTCGTTCAACTTATAAAATTTTCGATCCTAACATTGAACAAGTAGAAACCGATTTTGTTGGATACCAGGCTTCACCTGATGGATTGGGTACAAAAATGAAGAACGATTTAGAAGGGGTCAAATAATGAGGTACGGAGAGACAGGCGTTAATTTGGAAGTCGATTTGACTGTGGGCAATATTGAACGGGTGGAAACAGATCCTGAAATAACAAGGCTTCATCTCGGTGGTAATGGCAGTGCCGCAAGGATAATATGGGATAGGGTGAGTCCGGAGACCGATGCATTTTCTCCTGATAATTTACTCATATTCAGCACAGGTCTTTTAGACGGTACTCCTGTACCGGCGGCCAACCGCACAACGGTTAATACCATTTCGCCCCAGACGAACATGTTTTCCAATTCGATTTTCGGAGGTTATTTCGGGCCGGAACTTAAACATGCCGGCTACGATAAGATAGTTATTCAGGGTAAAGCCGAGGACTTTGTATATTTGTGGATACACAATGACAAGGTGGAAATACGCTCTGCCTCACATCTCAAGGGGAAAGGTGCCCAGGCAACTGCACATGCCATTAAAGATGAGTTGAATGATCGTGATATTCAAGTGGCCGCAATAGGTCTTGCCGGCGAAAACAGGCTTTTTATGTCTTCCATAGAGCATTTTAACGCAGCAGCAGCGCGTGGTGTAGGGGTTATTATGGGGGATAAGAGACTGAAGGCTATTGCAGTGCGCGGCACAAAAGATTTTTATGTTTCTGAACCTGAAGAACTGTTTAAATTATGCCTCCAGCATTATCAGGATATTGATGAAAGTCCTTTTAACGGTGACCTCATGGCAATCGAGTGGAATGACGCTTTTCACCATGACAATTTTGCCTGGGGCAATGCACGCACACGGAGAAAAGGTTACTGGAACCAGGAGTTGGAAGACAGGTGGAAGAAATACACGCTGAAAATCCGGGACCGGCTGCAGGGCTGCTACAATTGTCCTAAAAACTGCCACCTCGTGGTCAAACCTCCCGGACGGCAAAGGTTCATGTTAAAATGTTTTGGAAAAGGCACATGGCATATGGCAGCTTATGAAGAGCTTCCATTTACCTTTGACATACTGGCTTTGAGCCAGGAGTACGGTGTGGACAGCTATTCCGCACCACAAACCATAGCTTTTGCCATTGAACTTTACGAAGCAGGTATTTTAACTGACAAAGATTTGCCTGATTTTCCGGAAAAATCTGCTGACAGGTTTTACTATCTTCTTGAAAAACTTGTCAGAAGAGAAGGAATCGGTGATGTACTGGCCAATGGAGTTTACAGGGCAGCCAGACAGATAGGCAATGGTGCAGAAGCTTATGACCATAACACATTGAAAAAATTTGAACAGATACCTCTTAAACTCGGCAAAGTGAATTATCCGTATTTTCTCATGTATTGTACCAGTGATAAGATGGCAATTAATCAGACCGAGGGCTCTTATCCCCAGGACCCGATTAAAGAACTTCCTGAAAGAAAGGAGTTTGTCGATGAATGGACATCTGCACCCGAGAGGTTTAAAAAATTTTTTATGGAATGGGAACCGCGCACACATCCGTCATTTGAAGCGGCTATTAACATTTGTGACTGGAATGAAACCATGCACTACGTTGATGATGCTTTGGGACTTTGTGCCTTTTGTTCATCATTTAGAGGCCAATTTGGTGGAGGCTCCGCATATAACATCTATAACATACCAATTTTTATCAAACTGGTGACGGGAATCGATATGGATGCCGATGATTTGTGGCAGGTGGCGAGAAGAAACCGGAACCTTGTCAGGGCCATCAATATGAGCAGAGGTTTAAGAAGAGCCGACGAGAAACCGCCCGAAGATCACTGGAAGGTCAGGGAGCCGGAAAATGAGAAAAAACTCCTTGACGAATACTATAAATTCAAGGGGTGGACCAATGAAGGAGTTCCCACTAAATTAACCTTGGATAAATTAGGCCTGGATGATGTTGCCGATGAACTTATCAAGAGGGGAATTCTTAAAGGCAATGAAAATATCTGCTACAAAGATCAATCATGTTATTCAGAAGGAAGACCAAAAGATGCAGCTGTGTCTATTCGTAAAGCAGAAAAATTCACTCTAACTGAATACAATATCAAGAATAAATAGTCCGGGAGGTGTAAAACAGCGATGAGTAAACCGGCAAAAAGAATAATTAGAGAAATAAAAGTAGATCTGAGTAAGTGTAATGGGTGCCGTGCATGTGAAAAGGCCTGTGCCGCATTTCACGCCATACCAAGATACAGCAGCTTTAACCCGGCCCGCTCCCGGATCAAGGTTGTAATTGATGAAAGAAATGATCAATGGGTGCCGGTTCGGGCCGGCGGCTACACCCAGGCCGAATGCAATGGTCGGAATCAGTATGTGATAGAAGGCAAGGAGTATTCGGAATGTGCACTTTGTCCTGCTTCCTGTCCGTCGAGAGACTGGTTTAAAGAACCGGATTCAGGCCTTCCTCTTAAATGCGATATGTGTGAAGATGTGCCCCCGCTTACCGAGCCGATGTGTGTT
>WFQS01000591.1 GCA_015486915.1 Desulfobacteraceae bacterium | reverse complement strand
GACCTGTTCCTCCGTATTTACGTGTTGTTGAACCATCAATCTGGGAAAACGGCCTGAAAAGTTTTTGGCGGTCACGCTCACCTATACCAACACCTGTATCAATAATGGAAATATTTAAATTTACAAAATTCTCATCTATGGTTTTTGTTGATGCCCTGACAGCGACCTCTCCTGTTTCAGTAAATTTAATGGCATTTCCCATAAGATTGATCAGCACTTGCTTAAGCCTTGTGGGATCACCTTTCAGATACAGAAAGGTCCCTTCATCGATAAATACGTTAAGCTCAAGTTTTTTTGCCCGGGCCGTTGAAAAAAACAACTCGGTTACATCATTGATAAGCAGTTTTAAATTAAAATTTATGGATTCCAGTTTAAGCTTTCCCGCCTCAATTTTTGAAAAATCAAGTATATCATTGATGATTGCAAGAAGAGATTCACCTGAACTGTATATGGAGCTTGCAAAATGGTATTGATTTTCAGCAAGTTCTGTATCTAACAAAAGCTCTGTCATCCCAAGGACTCCATTCATAGGGGTCCTTATTTCATGGCTCATGTTTGCCAGAAACTGAGATTTTATTCTGCTTGCTTCCTCAGCCTCTTTTTTTGCTTTTTTAAGGTTGACAACCATTTTTTCAAGATCTTTTTTTGCTTTTGACAGATCCTCTGTCCTTATGGCAACCATTTTTTCAAGACCTGCGCTGTATTCTTTAAGATCTATATCCCTTTTTTGAATTTCCTCTATCATTTTATTGAAATAATACACCAGGATACCGAATTCATCATCACTCTGGTTTTTAACACGTATTTTATAATTTTTCTGTTTTGATATCTGGTTCATGGAATCAATTACAGAAAACAATGGACCTGTAAAAAGAGACTGCATTCTTGAGGCAAGCAGTAGAACCACGATAAGTGTAAGCAGAATAATACCACCAACTACAATATAATAGGAATGCATCTGTTTTTTAACGTGCTGCATATTATCCACAAGATGTATACCTCCGAGAAAACTTCCCCTTAAAATTACAGGTACAATCATATGAAAATGCCTGTTTAACATATAGCTGAACATACCGTGTATTTTTAATTGATCCATTGTTTCTTTCGGTGTTTTAAAAACCGATCTTAACTCTGAAACAATTTTACCGGCATCTATGTTCTTACGGCTGTATTGACTGTAGATGTTTCCATTCTCATCATAGAGCACAGCAACAATAATTTCAGGTTTTGCAGCAAGGGAATCAAGATTTTCTCCTGCTGCCTGCTCATCATTAAACATCATTGCAGCGCCGGTATTTAAAGCCACAAGATTTGCAATGGATTTCAGTTCCTGGACAAGGTTTTTCCTGGTATTGTACCTCTCATTCACTATAAGGGTCGTTGAAACCATAAATATTGCCAATAGAGCTGTAAAGCCGAGAACCAGGATAAGTTTTGTTTTGATGGAACGGTGTTTCATTGGTAATTTTGTTGTTTTTTTCATTGGCTGCCATCCACGATCACAGCAAGCCTCAATAAACGCGAACTGAATTTCAGCCCCTGTTTTGCTGCTGCACGGGTGTTGATTTTAAAATGCAGGTGATCATTTTCTATAAAAAAAGAGATCACTCCGCCAAGTTTTGTAAATTCCTCTGTTTCTCCTATGGTTAAAACCGGTTTTCCCTTTAACCTCGAAATAATTTTTTTAACAGCCATTCTGTCCATATCCCGGCTGATAAAAATAATATCACATTTTCTGCATTTTTCATGGGGGAACAGGCGGTGAACATCAATCGTTTTCTGCCCGCTGCTTTTCCCGTTCAACTTGTTAAATTCTCTTGCAATGGTGTTATCTCCAATAAAATAAAGCTGGTATGTATTTTTATTGTCTTTGAATGATTCTTCAGGCCAGTTGATAAATTTAGTAAAATTAAATACAAATGCCGCTTTAACTGCATATTCCTTTACCCCTTCCGCCATGGTTTTTTTATCGGCACAGGGAAAGAATAAAAACAGTACAATAAAAAAAAGCAGTATTTTGCTTTTCATTTTTATCAGGACGCTGACTTGTTTTTTCATTATAAATTCCTAAAATTTACAGGTCAGTTTACCATAAAAACTTTTTTCAATTTCAGTGGGCTGGGAAAAAGATTCCTGTACAAATTCCACATGACTTCCTCCAAAAAGATTCCGGCCGGCAAGTGACAGCTCAATTTTTGGTGTTATACTCCAGGTAAGCTGCAAATCCATGGTCAGATAACGGTCGATTTGATAATCTTCGTCGCCGGATAAAAGATATGTTGTGGAATATTGATTCACGTAGCGAAGCCAAGTGTTTAATTCAACGGTTTTTGTCAGATGAAATTCTCCCCGTATCGAAGCCTGGTGTTCAGGAAATCCGCCAACATGCTTTCCGTTTAGATCGGTCTTTAAAAAACTGTAGGCAAAATCACATTTAAAAAATTTCGACATCCTGAAAGCAGCTGCAAGTTCGCCTCCATAGGTCCTGCCATTTTGAAAGTTAGTGAAAATAAGATCCTGTATTAAGGATGTTCCTGTAAAATAAGGTGCCATTACTTTTGCTGATCTGAGGTCATTATATTTATTGTAAAAAATGGTTGCATCAAGGGAAAATATTTTTGCCGGAATAAATCTATAGCCTAATTCAAATGCAGTAAGTTTTTCTGAGGAGGCATTTTTATTTCCAACAAAACTGACCACAAAGGGAATTCCGGATATTCCCACTAAAGCTGAAGAATCATAGGCTGCAAATGGAATATCAGCATCGGATTCCGCCACTGACGGAGTCCTTACTGCCCTGGAAACAGCACCCCATATCTTGTTTTTTGGATTGACCGCCCACATCAGCCTGACACTTGGCTGCACCTCAACACCTGTGTAATCATTGTGCTCAAATTTTGACCCAAAGGTAAAATGTACCCTGTTTTGTGAAAATGACATCTCATCCTGGATAAATGCACTGTAAAGGTCATCGTGTTTTTTCACCGGATCCATAATAACAGGTGTTGAGTGACTGAAATCACCATGTGTGTAACGATACCTGATTCCCCAGATAATGTCATGATTGTCTCCTGCAGAAAAGTGGTGCTGGAATTCAACATCGATATTATCCCGGTTTTCATCATAAAAATCTTTACTGCGCCTTGTGCCATCGTAGTAAATCTGAACAGAAAAATCCGAAGTTGAAGATATATCATGCCGATATCTCGACAGCAGATTACCTCCTGATACAATGGTTTCAACGGGGAATATTCCCATGAATGGAGATTTTGCGCTTACAATATCAAGCTTTTGGTGTACATTGTCATGGAAAATGTCCCCTTCAAGAGTAAAATTATCTTTTGCCGAGGGGGTTGAATCCATCCTGAAGCCCGACTGTATTGTTCTCCAGTCATCACCGGCATCTCCACCTGCTGCAGCGTCGAATGAATTACGCTCATTATGTTTTGCATATATCCGCCAGTCTGTATTTTTTCCAAGAGAACTGCCATATCGGAAAGAAGTCATTGATTTTTCCAGATTACCGCTGCCTGCACTTAAAATACCACCGTGTGTGTTTTTTGAATTTTTGGTTATTATATTTATCACACCGTTCATGGCATTGGCCCCCCACAGGGTTGCCCCGGGGCCCCTGATAACTTCAATACGATCCACATCCTCCAGCATCACATCGTTATTTTCCCAGTAAACACCGGAAAAGGCCGGAGTATAAATACTTCGGCCGTCGATGAGCACCAGCAGTTTAGAACCAAAACGGCTGTCAAATCCCCTGCAGTTAATCGCCCATTTGTTTGAATCGATGCGAGCAACATTCACT
>WFQS01000590.1 GCA_015486915.1 Desulfobacteraceae bacterium | reverse complement strand
GTAACAAATACTCTTTCTATGTTTGTTGAAAGGCATAGTAACGCAGTTCAGATCTGCCTCATGGCAGTTAAATGGACAATCATGAAAAATATCATAAAGTTTTATAAACTTATGAACTTAAAGATTTTCGTTTATGTTGTTTTCAGCATCTTCCTGTGCTGTTACCTTGTACAGGCAAACGAAACAGGCAGTCGTGAGGACATACGTTTTGCAGATTTAATCAAATCTTTAAAGCCATCCATTGTTGCTGTGGGTACATATTATTTTAATGACATTCCAAAGGCGCAATACCTCGGTACAGGTTTTGTCATAAGGGGAGGTAAACAGCTTGTAACCAATTTTCACGTGGTCGCAGGGCTTATCAAAAAAAAGAAACTTCACTATTTAAGGATATTTAACAGCAGTTTTCCCCCAAAAGGAATTAAGGCAAAAATTATTGCACAGGATCAATTCCATGACCTTGTGATTCTAAAGCAGGAAGGAAGGCCTCTGCCGGCTTTAAAGCTTGGAGACTCTTCAAAGGTAAGGGAAGGGTACAGGATTGCCTTTACCGGATATCCCATAGGGTTTATCCTTGGTTTGAATCCCACAACACATACAGGAATAATTTCAAGTATATCTCCTTTGATCAGACCGAGCCTCAGTGCAAGAATAATTAATGGAGAGCTGATCAGGTATCTTGAAAAACCCTATTATATTTTCCAGATTGATGCTACAGCATATCCTGGAAACAGCGGCAGTCCGGTTTATATGGAAAATTCAGGTAAGGTCATTGGTGTGATTAACAAAGTTTTTGTAAAGGGCAAAAAAGAACATGCATTAACGCAGCCTTCGGGAATAACCTATGCAGTTCCTGCAAATTTTATACGGGCTCTTGGAAATAAAAAGCAAACAGATAAATAGCACACTATTTTAATAATGAAAAAAAACTTTATTCTTATACTTCCGGTAATTGTATACTGTACCTTTATTTTTATTCAATCATGCTACCCATCTCCCAAAGGGGTACCTCAATTTGTCTTTTCCGATAAAATAATGCACACCTTAGGTTACGCCCTGCTTGGCGCACTTACGGCAAGGGCATTGTTCAACGGAAACTGGGGTATGAAAGATCCGCAATCCAACAGAAATTTTTTCATCATAATTGCAATATTATTTTCCGCCATGTACGGAGTTTCAGATGAGATCCATCAGTCCTTTGTGGCTGCAAGGTGTGGTGATATTTTTGATGTTGCTGCCGATGCTGCAGGAAGCGTCATTGGAGTGTTATTTTTCGTAAAATGCAGACGTAGTTGAACTTATTCCGCCCCTTGCTGTAAATTCGCCGATAACCTCCATTTTTTCAGGCTGAAGCACATCCACAAGATCATCGAGAATTCTGTTTACAGCATATTCATAAAAAATTCCCACGTCTCTGTACTGAAGCAGATAAAATTTAAGGGATTTAAGTTCCACTATCTTTTCATCAGGCCTGTAGTTTATGGTTATGCAGCCAAGATCGGGAAGACCTGTCATGGGACATACCGACGTGTACTCGGGCTGCCGTATGGAGATATCAATGCTTCTCTTTGATTTATATACATAATCAATGGGATCAAGCACTTCTTTTTTTATGGAGTCAGGACCTTTTATTTTATAATTTATCTCGTATTCATGCATTGGTTTCATAATAGAGTTTCTCTTTTTTTTATAACCACCATGGGGCGGATCTGAACTGCGTTTAAGTGCCTCAAAAAAACAAAGATTTTGACAAACATAAAAGAGTATTTGTACTTCGTAAAAGTACGCTCTTTCTTATAAAAAAACGGCCTCATGGGCGTTATCTGGATTCAAGATCTTTTTCACTTGCAACACGGTTTCTTCCATTCTGTTTTGCAAAATAGAGCGCCTTGTCTACTCTTCCAATAAATGATTTTTTTGATTCACCCTGTTTATACTGAACAACACCAAGAGAAATCGTTATTTTTCCCATACTTTTTCCGGAAGCCTTCTGCTTCCATGCTTTTCCTGCAAGGGCTGCTCTAAGGTGTTCTGCAACTTTATATGCATTTTCAAGGCTGGTTTCAGGAAGCATAAGCATAAACTCTTCTCCCCCAAATCTTGACGCAAGATCTTTGCCCTTTAGCTGTTTTTTAAAAAGAGCGGCAATGGCCTTTAAAACACTGTCACCTGTAAGATGTCCGAATGTATCATTGATACGTTTGAAAAAATCGATATCAGCCATAATTAAAGACAGAGAAGTTTTATTGTCAACAGACTTTTTTATTTCACAGTCAAGGGCCTTTTCAAATTTTCTCCTGTTTGCAAGACCTGTTAGAACATCTGTTTCAGCAGCCTGCTGTGCTTTCTCAAGCTCTTCCCGAAGAGCCTTGAGTTCTCCAGAAGATTCAGCCATACGGCCATTTAAATCCTGACCTGATTGAATTATACCTTTTATTTCACTTGTCATTTTATCAAGAATAATATTTAACGAATAAAAATCATCTGCCCTGCTCAGTTCAGTTGAAATTGACTGCAGTTTGTTGTCATGATCAGTAAATTCACCCTTTGCATCAACAACGCAGGAAGAGATATCCGTTATAATTTTCTTAATTTCCGAAAGGGCTTTTGCCGTTACAGTTCTGTGTCCGTCAATGATGTATGCCTGGTAAAACTGTCTTAAAATACCATCATCAAGAGTTTTATTATTGTCAATTACATAATCAATGGCTTTTTTTAAATTATTATTTTTACCCGAGGCATATTCATACCACACCGTATAGTTCAAAGGAGTCGCAGCAAGCCCGTATTTCGTGATATAATTAAGAGCAAAACGTAAATATTCACCAGCCTGTTCTTTATTTTCAGAGTAAAGCATTTTTTATTCCTTAAATTATTTGTAATCCATGCCTATGATAATTTTCATATATAACGGCCATGAGGCCGATCTGGACTGGCCCAGGTTTGCCTCAACGAATCAAAGATTCTGACAAAACATTAAACTTACACTTTTTTTACAAGGAACTCTATATAAAAGAACATCCCGTTTGTAATGTCAAATAAAAATTAACCTTTGATGTTAAAAAACAGCTGTTTTCTTAAATTTTCTTGCAAACAAAAGGTTTTTAATGCATAAAAATACCCATGAAAAACCAATGGCATGAACCTTTTAAAATATCAGAATGGATTAAACGAAGTTTTTCAATTCTCAATATTACAGTTCTGCTGATTGCCGCGGTATTTTTGCTTTCAGAGTTCAGGTTTGACTGGTGCGAGCGTGTAATAGGCAATTATATTGCAACATCAAACAGTACTCGTCCTGAAACGGGAATTATCTGGAAAACCGGAAAACAGGCATCCAGGGCCCACGTCCATTTAAATGATATTATCCGGAACCAGCAGAATACAGAAAGATCTGCAAACCAGGCTTCTTCATTTTCAGATCTTGCAAAAAGACTTCTGCCCGGGCAGTGGGCAAATCTTGATGAAACCCGGTTTAAGCAATTTTACCTTGCCATGCCTGATTCCGTTGCAAAAAAAATCATCCGTCCCATTGAGCTTGCATGGGTTTTAAGCAGCAAAAATATAAAAAGAATCTTCTGTGAAGGAAAGTCAGATGGAATGGAAATTTATTTTCTTGATCAGGACAACCGGGTTATACGCCAGATAAATTTCAATCAACCCATGATTGATCAGGCTGAAAAGGAAGAAGCTCCTTTTAAGGGAAGTTTAAATGATATAAAAAAATTTGAGGGTCATATATATCCAGCTGATATTTTTTTTAAGGCTCTTTTGTCTCTCCCACGGGAAATGATTTCCAGTTTGATCATCAATCCGAGAAAACTTTTAATGGAAAAGGGAAAAATTGTTAAGGCAGGAATTTCAAATGAAGCAGAATCAGGGTATATTCAAATGGGTTTTGAATTTAATACAGGCAGTAATGAAAAAGGATCTGAAGTTGTTTTTATAAAGGGAAGGGAATGGGCTGTATGGCGTCTTAATATGCTTCTTGCAGGAGAAAAAAATTGAATTTATTCACAATATTTTTCCGTTCTGCAAGGTTTGTTTTTTATTCCCTGCTCCTTGTTGCTGTCTGCTTTTTTATTATTTTCATGTTTTTAATTTTTTCTGCAGCAAAAGATCTGCCAAGGGTTCCATCTCCGTTAAGCCGTATTATTGAAACTCCCCAGACTGAAATTTTTTCGGTGACCGGGGAAAAAATAATGACTCTTGGATCAAGACAGCCCGTGGAGTTGTCCCAGGTCTCACCGTATTTTATCAAAGCAGTCCTTGCAACTGAAGACCACAGATTTTATGAACACCACGGCATTAATAAACTTAGAACCATAAAAGCCCTTTTTATCACCTTGTTTAAACCCGGAAAAATTCAGGGGGCTTCCACGATCACTCAGCAGCTTGCCAAAAATCTTTTTTTCAGTTTTAAAAAATCATATCTACGTAAATTCAGGGAGCTTCTTATTGCTTTCCAGATTGAAGCTACCTCTAATAAAAAAGAAATTTTAAGTGCCTATATAAACCAGATCAATTTCGGAGCAGGCGCCCAGGGTATCGAAAAAGCATCCAGGGTGTTTTTTGGAAAATCAGCCGCTGATCTCACCCTTGGGGAAGCTGCACTTCTTGCCGGTCTTCCGAAGTCTCCAACATCTTACAATCCGTTTAAATACTATGACAGGGCTTTAAAGAGAAGGGCTGTGGTTTTAAAAAGAATGGTTAAAGTGGGATATATCTCTGAAAAGCAGGCAGAGGATGTCTTAAAAACAAAACCTGTTCTTTGCTCAAAGCACAAAGATTCCAGGACGGGCAGCTATTTCATTGATGCACTTATAAGCAGGCTTGTTGAAAAATACGGTGAAGATATTGTTTTTCATGGGGGCATTAAAGTTTTTTCCACCCTTGATACAGGACTTCAAACCATTGCAGAAAAATCGATTAAACATGGCCTTGAAAACGTGGATAAAATGATGGGTCTTACGGAGAAAAACGATGAACTTCCCCAGGGAGCCCTTGTTGCAATTGATACAGGTTCAGGTGCCATAAAGGCAATGGTCGGAGGAAAAAATTATTATACCAGCGAATTTAACAGAGCAATAAACAGCCGCAGGCAGCCAGGCTCCGGGTTTAAACCTTTTCTTTACTATACTGCATTAAAAAAATTTAATTTAAACGGGGCAAGCGTGATGACGGATAAACCCGTTACCATCCATATTAATGGAAGCCCGGACTGGGCCCCGAAAAATTTTGAACGCACATATATGGGTAATGTGATTCTTAAAAAAGCACTGGCCCTTTCCATTAATACCATTGCAGCCCAGCTTGTGGAGATGACAGGACCTGAAGCTGTCATAAAAACAGCAGAAAACTGCGGGATAACCAGTCCGCTTCAAAATGTTTATTCAATCTGCCTTGGAACATCGGGAGTTACTCCCCTTGAAATGGCATCTGCATTTTCAAGTTTTGCAACCCTTGGGGTAAAACATAAACCTTTTTATATATGGCGTGTTGAAGATCCATTTGGAAGGGTTATTGATGAACATATAATTCAATCAAAAAGAGTGATGGATGCTGATACAACTTTTCAGGTTGTGGATATGATGGAATCGGTTATTAACCGTGGATCGGGAAAAATAGTAAGAGCAATGGGATTCACGAGACCCTCAGCAGGTAAAACAGGAACCAGTGACCATTTTCACGATGCATGGTTTACAGGTTTTACTCCGTCTTTATGCACTTGTGTATGGGT
>WFQS01000589.1 GCA_015486915.1 Desulfobacteraceae bacterium | reverse complement strand
GTTTCAGTATTGCCGGCATAATAGCTGCAGAAGGCCTGGGATTTGCAGAATTCAGGAAAGGGGGTGAGCTGTGGGAAAAAGAAGAGACAAAAATCGGAGGTAGGATACCCATTAATATTTCAGGCGGACTCAAGTCAAAGGGACATCCCATAGGAGCTACCGGAGCATCCCAGATTGTGGAAATAGTGAAACAGCTTAGAGGCGATCTTACCGGCGAAGAAAGGCAGGTGGAAGGAGCCAGAGTAGGCCTTGTTGATACCCTTGGTGGAGATGGTATTATATGCAATATAGTTTTAAAGTCTGAATAATGTCTGAACTTAAAACATGAAAATTGCAAAAATGTGCTCCAGAACAACAGGATTTATGGTCTTTTCATATTCAAAATATATATTAAGGAGAAAATAATAATGGAATATCCTTTAACATTTGAGCAGTACAACAAAGCGCTGAAAAAGAACGTTCTTCTCGGACTTAAATGTAATCAGTGCGGATCGGTCACCTGTCCTCCCCATATGAGATGCTGTGAGTGCTCTTCATCCGATCTTAAAAGAATTGAACTTGCCGGGAAAGGTAGCATCAAAACATACACAACCATATACATTGCCGGTGAAAACAGGGAAAATGAAGTACCATACGTTATAGTTCTTGTTAAACTTAAAGAAGGCCCCTGGATAATCGGTAATCTGAACAATATAGACCCTGACATGGCTGATTCAAAAATTATCGGAAAGAAAGTTTATATGAAAAGTCGTGTTTTTCCGGGAGATAAATATTCCAATGGAGATTCTGCCCGGCCTGTATTTTATTTTTCTAATTGATATGTATTAATGTTTTACTCCTGAATTTTTATCATAACGAACATGAGATCGATCTGAAGGGCATCGGACGACATCAAATAATTAAGAAATTAAATAATACCAAAGTACGCAATAGATCGAAAAAATAGTTACAGGAAAATTGGCATACTTAACCATGCTGCACCTGTACATATAAGGGGGAGGGATAAATGGATTTCAGTCTCACAAAAGAACAGAAAATGATTCAGAAAGAGGTGAGAAATTTTGCAAAAACTGAAATTGCACCCAGGGCGGAAGAGATGGAAAAAACAGGTGAATATCCATATGGTATCCTCAAACAGATGGCAGAACTTGGATTAATGGGAATTCCATTTCCGGAAGAATACGGAGGCATGGGAAGCGACTGGGTCGGTATGCATCTATGCATAGAAGAGATATCAAGGGCAGATCTCACCCTCGGAGCTCTTCTTGACGTAACTACAAGTGTTGCAGGACAAGAGCTTTGTGAGTTTGGAACAGAAGAACAAAAAAAGAAATGGCTTGTACCCATTGCCACGGGACAAAAAATCGGTGCTTTTGGTTTAACTGAACCGGATTCAGGTTCAGATGCAGGATCATTAAGCACAGAGGCTGTCCTTAAAGGTGAAGAATGGGTACTGAACGGAACAAAACAGTTTATAACAAACATCGGTCTTGAAAATGCTTCCATTGTAATAGTTGCCGCCAGGATGGATGATGGCGTAATATCAACGTTTATCGTACCAAAAGACACACCGGGATTTAAACTTGGTACAAAATACAACAAAATGGCATGGAGGGCATCGGCAACCCATGAAGTGATTTTAAAGGATTGCAGGATACCGAGGGAAAATTTACTCGGGGACCCGGAACATGGTTTTGCCCAGCATCTTGCAGTATTGGAGACAGGAAGAATAAGTATTGCCGCGGTTGCCGTTGGAGCAGCCCAGGCATGTCTTGATGAATCTCTTCGGTATTCCATGGACAGAAAACAATTCGGCAGGCCGATTTTTAAATTTCAAAGCATCCAGTTTAAGCTCGCCAACATGGCATTATCCATTGAACTTGCAAGAAACCAATACCTGAAAGCTGCCTGGCTTAAGGATCAGGGGAAAAAGCACACATTTGAAGCAACCTGCGCCAAACTCTATGCATCTGAAATGGTTGAAAAAGTGGCAAGTGATGCAGTTCAGATCCATGGCGGTTACGGTTATATGGAAGAATATCCTGTGTCACGTATATATAAATGCGTTAAACTTCTCCAGATAGTGGAAGGAACATCGGAAGTGCAGAGACTGATTCTTGGCAGACTTTTATCCTGAATCCAGATCTGCCTCATGGCAGTTATACAAATTCTGTTCCTGCATGGGAAAAAGATGCTTCCCGTGTAAAGATCCTGCATAAAGCTGGTTTCCGTTAATTTTTGAAGTAAAGGAGAAATAATATGATTCTTTCATCAAAGGAAAGCATTGAAAAATTTACTGAATCAGGGATATGGAGTGAAAAAACACTCATTGACTATTTTAAGCTTCATGTAAGGAAGGAACCGGACAGAATTTGCATTGTAGATCCCTATAACAGAGAAGAGCTCACAGGGACAAAACCGGAGCAGTTGACCTATCAAGAGTTCGACAGGGCAATTGATGCCACGGCAGAAGCTCTTTTTGATCTCGGTATTGGAAAAGATGATATTGTCATGGTTCAGCTTCCGAATTCATGGGAACTTGCCATGCTCTATCTTGCAATTGCAAGGACAGGGGCTTTGACAAGTCCTGCTCCGGTATTATGGAGAAAAGCTGAATTATCCCATATGGCAAAGCTTACAAAAGCAAAGGCGTTTATCACCATTGATAAATTTTACAAATTCAGCCACCTTGACC
>WFQS01000588.1 GCA_015486915.1 Desulfobacteraceae bacterium | reverse complement strand
TTCTTGCTGTCATCAACCTCTTCAAAATCAGCATCCACAACATCATCATCCTGGGCAGCAGATCCAGCCTGACCCTGGGCACCTGCTCCGGCAGAAGCATTGGGATCACCTGTCTGCTGGGCTGCCTGCTGATACATCGCCTCGGCCAGTTTATGTGAAGCCTGGGTTAAATCTTCACATTTCTGTTTAATTGTCTCTGCATTATCACTGTCTTTAACCTGTTTCAACTCCTCAAGCTTGCTTTCAATGGTCTTTTTTGTTGCATCATCAACTTTTTCGCCATGCTCTTTTAAAGTTTTTTCAGTCTGGTTAATCAAAGATTCTGCAGTGTTTTTAGCATCAACAAGCTCTTTTTTCTTCTTATCCTCTTCGGCATGCATCTCTGCATCCCTGACCATTTTCTGTATTTCATCATCGGACAGACCGCTTGCTGCAGTGATACGAATGGACTGCTCCTTACCGGTTGCCTTGTCCTTAGCTGACACATTAACAATTCCATTTGCATCTATATCAAAGGTAACCTCAATCTGTGGAACACCCCTTGGTGCCGATGGAATATCGGTAAGTTCAAACTGGCCAAGGGTTTTATTTCCCGCCGCCATTTCACGTTCGCCCTGGAGAACATGGATGGACACTGCAGGCTGGTTATCGGCAGCAGTTGAAAACACCTGACTCTTTTTAGTCGGAATGGTAGTATTTTTTTCAATAAGCCTTGTCATAACACCGCCAAGTGTTTCTATACCAAGGGAAAGAGGCGTTACATCAAGCAGGAGTACATCATTTACATCACCCTGGAGCACACCACCCTGGATTGCGGCACCCATGGCAACAACTTCATCGGGGTTAACTCCCTTATGGGGTTTTTTACCGAAAATTCTTTCAACCCTTTCCTGGACAGCAGGCATACGGGTCATACCGCCCACGAGAACAACCTCATTGATGTCAGAAGCAGAAAGGCCTGCATCTTTTAAAGCTGTTCTGCAGGGTTGTTCAAGATTGTCAAGCAGATCCGCAACAAGGGATTCAAGTTTTGCCCTGGTAAGTTTTACATCAAGATGTTTAGGGCCGCTTGCATCGGCCGTTATAAAGGGAAGATTGACATCGGTTTCAACGGCGCTTGAAAGTTCCATTTTGGCCTTTTCTGCAGCTTCTTTCAGGCGTTGGAGGGCCATTTTATCATTTCTTATATCAATGCCCTGATCCTTTTTAAATTCATCTGCAATATAATCAATAATTCTTAAATCAAAATCTTCACCGCCAAGATGAGTATCGCCGTTGGTGGATTTTACCTCAAAAACACCGTCACCGATTTCAAGAACAGACACATCAAATGTTCCGCCGCCAAGGTCAAAAACCACAATCTTTTCTTCATTCTTTTTATCAAGACCATATGCAAGTGCTGCAGCAGTTGGCTCATTTATTATTCTTTTAACATTAAGACCTGCAATTTTGCCGGCATCTTTTGTTGCCTGCCTCTGGCTGTCATTGAAATATGCAGGTACAGTTATAACTGCATCTTTTACTTCCTCACCAAGGTAATCTTCAGCGGTCTTCTTGATATTGGACAGAATAAAAGAAGAAACTTCAGCAGGGCTGTGCTGTTTGCCCCTTATGTTGATTCTTGTGTCTCCATTTGATGCTTTCTCAATCTTATATGGAAGAACTTTCAAATCCTTTTGAATTATGTCTGAATCAAATTTTCTTCCAATGAGCCTTTTTACACCAAAAACCGTATTTTCGGGATTTGTGATGGCCTGTCTCTTTGCAGTCTGGCCCACAAGACGGTCTCCGCTCTCAGTGATTGCCACAGTGGATGGAGTTGTACGCCCGCCTTCTGCATTGGCAATAACCTTTGCCTCTCCACCTGCTTCCATGACTGCAACACATGAATTTGTTGTGCCAAGATCTATCCCTATTATTTTTCCCATAACTTTCTCCTCCTTATATATATTTATATTTTATTTCTAATATCTTAAAATTTATCTTTATTGTTTCTATTTCTGTTTTTTGTCCTGATCATCCTTTGCACCTGCCTTTGACACAACAACCATGGATGGTCTTATCAGCCTGTCATGCAGAGTATAACCTTTCTGAAGTTCATTTATCACCGTATTATCAGGATAATCATCAGATTCCTGCTGGCTTACAGCCTGGTGGAACACAGGGTCAAAGGGCTGTCCATCAGCTTTCACAGGCTTCACATTAAATGTTTCAAAAAATTTCATGATTTCTTTATGAGTCATTTTGATGCCCTTAAGAAGAGCTTCTGCATCTGAGCATTCTTCACCTGAACATATGGCACGCTCAAGGTTATCAACAACCGTTAAAAGTTGTTTAAAAAGAGTCTCATTGGCAAATTTCCTGAAATCATCCATCTCCTTTGCAGATCGTTTTTTATAATTCTCAAATTCAGCGGAAATTCTTAAAATACGATCTTTATTTGCTTCAATTTCTGCCTTAAGCTCGTCAATACCCGGCTCTGATGCTTTTTGGTCTTTTTTTTCTGAACCTTTTCTTTTCACAGATTGATCTTTTTTTTTCTCTTTCGATTTTTTCCCTTTACTCAAGGCATCGTCAGACTCAACATGTTTTTTTCCCGACTCCACAGTGTTTACAGGTTCATCTTTGTTAACCACTTTTTTTCTCTCCTGATCTTGTATCCTGAATATGTCTTTGTTTTAAATACAATTTTTTTACATTGTAAATATCCAATTAATTTTCCTGAAAAATAAGACCATTTGCCTCCATGTCAAGATAGAAAAATTTAAGAGATAAAAAAAATTGGTATGGTCGGCATGGTCGCAGCATGGTGTTCAAAGTCCTGCATCAACAAAATTTGTGCAGAAATGCAAAAAAAAGAATCCAACCAATTAAATAGAGAAATAGATTTACATGGGGGGCGCACAAAAGGAAAAGACCCGGCTGGTTGGGGGAATCGTCCCCGAGGAATTGCATGACCGGGATCGATCCACGACACAGATGATATCACTTATCGCTGCTTCCTTCCGGACCTGACGAGGTTCATGACCTTCTGTTACGCGGCGACCGGCCAGAATATCCATATCAGGAACACTCTGCCGCAACACAGCCGGGAGTCAAAGTATATACTTTAAAACATTTATTTTTTCAAGAAAAATTATCTGTAATCGTTTCAATAAAAATTTCAAGCAATGAATTCCATTCAATGACTTGTTATTTCAAAAGCCATATGATAACATTTTGATAATCTATTTATCACTTATATCATTATATATATTTTTTAAAAGGAGATTATTATGAGTGAAATTATCAGGGAAAAAAATAAAACTATTGTCAGACCGGCTATGGATATTGTTGCTTCAATGGCAGAAGATTTTAAAAATGAACTACTTTCAGCGATAAACGATTGTGAAGAAAAACTTATCATAGATCTTGCCGGAGTTGAGATGGTGGATTCCCTGGGGATCGGTGTGATAATTGCCGCCCATAATACATTAACCCAGCAAGGCAAACAACTTAAAGTGATAAATGTTTCAAAGGATATTTTTGGTCTTTTCAGTACAATGAGGCTAAACAGAAGATTTACTATTGAAGAGGCAAACTGAACAATTACTTTCTTTTGTATCATTCACTCAATTTTTTGGTTCGACTCTTTTTACAATTTTCCATATGGGATAAATTTTACTTATTACGGTTCCTGGCAGGTTAATGACAAATGTTGAATTACCGGCACGACCTGAGCACAAAAATTTTGTTCAGTCATAACAAATATTAAAAGCGTTTACAATTAAGTGAAATTTACAATAGTTTCATAAAACAGCCATAAGGCGGATGTGAAGACTCTCAGACAGCCTCAAAGAATCAAAGATTCTAACAAATATTGGACCAAAGGCGCGTAGGCAACTCTTATTCTTAAAGTAACTCAGCAGGAGTTTCATATAAAAAAAATTTATAAGCTTATAAAATATCAGGATTTTAAAATGTATAAAAAAAGTATCCATACTGTATTTGTTCTTTTCTGTATTTCCTGCCTTATAGCGGGATGCAAGGATGACAAAGAAAAAACTGCCTACAAGGGTGTCAGCAAACTGATAGCTGAAAGACACAGGACAAGACTTGCTCAATCTGCTGACCGAAAGGAAAATACAGGGGGGAAAAAATATGATGCTGAATCTATACCTGAGTCAAAGGATCAAAGCATACCAGAAGAAACAATTTTTGAAAAAAAAGTAAAAATAATAAGTTCAGATTCCGGGAAAACACTTGCCAGAGCAACGGCATTTATCAACGAAAATGGAAAAATTATCAACATACAAATAGATCAGAATTAACCATTCCTGTGCTATTCAATAATATTAATTATCGTACCTGTCATCTCATCCATTGTCTGAACTGTTTTAACATTTGCCTCAAAATTCCGGGATGTTGGGATCATGGATGAAATTTCCTCTGCCATATCAACATTTGAAAGTTCTTCATTATCAGAATCCACATATCCCGGGGTATTTATTTTGCTGACATCTGCTTTAACGCCTCCAGTACCGCCTGTTTGTTCACTTACAACCACCCTGCTTCTTTTAAATTTAACGGACTGGGAATTGGCAATATTATCTGCTGTTGAGTCCATTTTTGTTTCAAAAGCTTTTAGAGCCGACACCGGACCTGTAATCCCGTTAATTGCCATAAAGCACCTCCTTAAAGATCGAAAATTTTATCTTAAACCATTGTCTCCTGTATTTCCAAT
This sequence comes from Desulfobacteraceae bacterium, assembly GCA_015486915.1. Next base: position 3,774 of record WFQS01000588.1, on the reverse strand, counting down.
ATTTTCTTTCAGAATTTGAATGATATCTTCAATGATATCATCGGCACGATCAGCTTCAAGCATACAGCCTCCTGCACCAGCATGCCCCCCACCGCCATATTTTGAAAGAAGTTTGCCTATATTAACCCTGCAGGATTTATTGAATATGCTGTGCCCAATGCTCAAAATTACAGAATCCCTGTTTTTATCATCATATCTGATCCTGACGCTGACCGAAGTTTCAGGAAAAAGACAATAAGTAAGAAACCTGTTACCTGACGGTGCTTTTTCCATTGATCTGAAATCACAAACAGAAATGTGCCCGTGGATTATGGTGTTTCTCTTTAAAATATCCACAAAAGCATTATTCTCTTCAACGACCATAACACTTCGCTTTTTTACTTCATTGTCATTCATCACTTCAAAAATATTTTTCTTACGTAAAAGGGATACAAGTCTGTCCCAGTAAGGCGGATCAGATTCATCACGATTCTTTATTGTCATTGAAAGAAGAATATAAGGATATTTTTCAGGATAAAGAACCTGGTCTTCAGTAAGGTCGGCGGAATCAATAATATCTGTTTCCCGAATGAGTTCATCGTAATTTCTGCCAAGTAATTTTTTATTTTTATAGTACTCATACACCACTCCTGCTGCTGAAGGTGCTACCTTGAAGGATCCTGCAACATCATGGTGAAGATCATTTGAGATATGATGATCAAACCACATTGAGCATCGTTTATCATAGGGAAGATTAGCCATTATATCACCAGGCCTTATATCCGCATCTCCTTTCTGTACCTGTCCCGGTTCAATCCACAAAGTGGGACTGTTAATTTCTTCAACCTCGTAAATCAGAACAGCACAGACGATTCCATCAAAGTCAGGTCGAGCGACAATTCTCATATTTTTATATTGCTCCTCAAATTTCTCATTAATCATCAATTATTTTTTCAGCCATTTCAAAATGAATCCCTATATCTTCTCTTAAAGCAAGGCGGTTACCATTAATATCCTCCCTTGGAACAACTCTGATTTTGCCGCCTGTAAATGCATTATAAATTTTATTACGCATTATCTCTGCAGTATTGCCCTTAGATTTTGCACTGGCCTGTTTAACCTCTGCATTAAGATTCATATAGGCAACTCTGGTTCCATCGGAAATCAGACCTTTCTCTTTTGAATACCCCATGGCAGCCGGTATCACCTGTATCTTTTTTTTCTTCATATATGGAAAATCAATAACAACGGATTCATTTTTTGTAACACTCCATGGATACCCCTTCTGCCCGTCGGGGCCTCCGGATCCCGTTACAAGAGCTACACACAAAGCTATCTGATTATCCCTTACCTCGGGGCTGACTATATCAAGGTTTCCTGTGAACATTGCTTCAAAAAGCTGTCCGGGATTCCTCAGTCTGCGTATAACCGTCTGGAATTCTGGCTCTCCAGGTCTAATATTAATCTCGCAAACCCTTATTGAAACGGGCTTAATTTTTCCATTACTGTCACTCTTAAAAGAAACAAAACATCCGGGATAAAGAACGCATGGACGGAGCAGCCCCGCTTCCCTGATAACTTTTATTAAAGGAGAGGCAATGTTCTTCTCAACCATTTCAAGAAGAGCAGGACTTTCAAAAGGGTGGGGTGAAATACTGCCCATACCTCCAGTAACTGGATTATCCTTTGAAGCCGGTGCAGCAAAACGTTCAGGATAATCCATTGAGGTGGGTAAAATTTGGAAATTGCCTTTTTTATCAACAAGAATGGTGAAACTTATTTCCACTCCTGACATGCGGGATTCTATTAACAGAGGCCATGCATCTTTTCTGAATGTTTTTTTATACAATTTCCTGTAATCATGCATAAGAGTATCATAAACGTCCCTGATTTCCCATGCGTTGAGAATCACACGGGCACCCTTGCCACCTGCACTGAAAGGATATTTAAGGACTGCACCGCCAAACCTGTGTATATAATCAAGGCATATGCCAAGTACATCTTTGAATGATCCTGCATCAACAACACTCCATGCATCTGCAACCGGGATACCACCTTTTTTGCACATTTTTTTGCATTTTATTTTATCGCCCTCGATAAAAGCGCCTTTTTTGGATAATCCTGCTATTCTCTCACCAAATCCAGCCTGCTCAATCCTGTCAACAATACCATTAAAAAACAGTGACTCAGGCATGGGTATCACATAATCAAGTATCCCATCAGTAATTGACTTTATAATGGCACCGGCATAGGAATCAACGGAGTTGTCGTTTGTGGAAACAAAATCAATATCCCAGTTCAATATATCTTTTTCTGCAAACTTTGACATGGCAGATGTACCCCTTACAACAACTCCCCTGTATAATTTACTTGTTTCAGCACTGCTTTTCGCGCTTGATACCGTTAAAGCACTTAACAGGGTCCTTGCATCGGTTCCTGCAAATCCGAGCCTGCAGATTTGATTCATACTATGTCTCCCGCAATTTTCTTCCATTTTTTAAAAATAATTCCCGATTGTTTTTTACATTATAAATTGAAAACCGCTATACAAATCAACGCCAGTTATCTTATACTATCCTGTACCGCACCTGCCTCATTTTTCAGTCTTGACTATTTTGCAATTTTAAACAGGATACCATAAAACAAAAATATATCTTACTCCAATTCTGATTAGAAAGAATTGTTTACATTATATATGGACAAAATGTCAATATACCATATTTTAAAATCAATTCCCATAATTTCCTGCAACAGCATCTGAAAAACACTAATTACTTGACTTCAGAGCCCTTTTATTTCTAAAAGATAAGACATGACTCCGTTGACCTGTTTTTAATTTTTATAACGGCCATGAGGCCAAGCTGAACTGCGTTGCAGTGTCTCAAAAAATCATAGATTTCGACGAACATAAAAAGAGCATTTGTTATTTTATCAAAAATGAGCTCTTTTTATGCCCGTTGTGGGGCGCTGTAACGCTGTTTAGATCTGCCTAATGGCAGTTATATACTTATTAGATTTATGGGAACAAACCATTGAAAATAACCACAAAAAAACCTTCATTTGGTGAACTTGCACTTCGATACAAAACCATCAGCAGAAAACAGATGGAATATGCCGAAATTCTTTTTAATAAAAAAAAGAAAAAAAATCCTGATATAACCATGGAAAAGATTTTGATTGAAGAGGGATTTGCAACACAGGAACAGATTAATATTCTCAATCTTATTCTGGATTTCCTGGAATTAAAAGAAAAAAGCAGAAAATTTGGAAGTCTCGCTGTGGAAATGGGACTTGCAACACAGCGTGATATAGATAATGCCCTGAAAAAACAGCACATGGAATTCAAGCGATCAAAAACACAAAAAATGATTGGAGATATTCTTGTTGAAGCAAAAATAATTACGCCTGCAGAAAAAAAAGCCATCGTGGAAGAGCAGCAAAAGATGTCTGATGAAGTTCAATCCGGAAAAAACAAAGACAAACATGTTTCAGCAGGCATCCCAAAACAAAAATTGCAGAAAATATCGGCAACAGATGATTCAATCGTCTCTCCCATGGAAATCCATGTTTCAGAAGATGCCATGGAAGCCTGGATTCGGCTGTCAGATGACATTGGTGACATCGGGGAAAACATAAATTTGAATGAAATTAAAAATGCAATTCACAAAAAAGGTGTGATCTTCGGTGTCTACAATGATTCCCTGCTCCAGAGCAAAATCGATACCGGAAAAAAATTCTTCCAGGCAGCCCGGGGAAGATTTCCTGCTGTCAATAAAGATATGACCGTTAAATATC
>WFQS01000587.1 GCA_015486915.1 Desulfobacteraceae bacterium | reverse complement strand
TTTGTATATCTCATCGGCCTTACTGGCAGGATCAATATCTTTAAACCTTTGGGGATAAAGCAACTTGCCAATGCCATAGGCATCGAAAAGTGCTGTTCCTATGTTGGTGGCATACCAGTTGAACGGCAGCAGGGTATAAACGCGTTCGTTTAAAAACGCTTTTAAGGTATTATAAAATTCCGGCTTTTTGCAAAAATCCTCCGCTATAAGATTTAGTCCACCACCATCAATAAAAATGAAATCCGGATTGAGTTTCAAAAGCATCTCCCTGTCAAAAAAAACGTGGCTTCCCATAACAGGCTTTACCTGCTTTGCCACATTTTCTGCTCCAAGCCATTCAAAGGGGATATAGTGCTGCTCCGTACTTTCAATGCCGTGTGATCCACGGTATCCGATACCGCCTGCGTAAACCCGGGGCTGCTGTTTTTCAGAAATACCCGATGTACGGATTTTCAGATCATTTCTCAAAAATTCAATATAATTTATTAAATTTTCAGCCCTTTTTTCTCTGTTCAAAATTTTTCCTGCAATTTTAAAAGCATCAAAAACTTTTTCATCAAAAGTAGCAAAGGCGCCATAACTCAGGACAACTACCGGAATACCAAGTATTTTCTGCACATCATCTGCAATGGAAGCCTTCATATAGGTAACAAAAATCACCTGGGGAGCAAGGGCAAGCAGTGCTTCCATATCCGGTTTTTTGTTTATGCTTACGACTCCGCCGGGTCCGCAGCGCGGTAATTTTGAAAGTTCAGGATGGGCAATCCAGTATGGCCGTCCACCGGGGTACATTTTTTCCATATTTTCAACGCCGCAAAGTTTGGATTCGGCTTGAAGATATACGATCAGGCGTAAAGCACCGGGACCGATGCAGACAATATGTTCCGGATCAAAAGGCGCTGTCACCGGCCTTCCCACCATATCGGTCACTTTTATTGTACGGGCAGCGGATATAGTCCGGGCAGCAGCCATATTCAGTGAAGTGGCCATAGCCTGTGAAGCAGCCATAGTCAGGTGTTCAGGAAAAGCTGTGGTTAAGGTCCTGTTAAAGATCGGGTACTGCTCACAACAAACCATAAAAATTATCCAGCAGAATATTAAAAATCCGGTCTTTTTCATCTGATTTTTCCTTGTTTTCACAAAGGAACAGCCACGGTGTGGCCGTTTATTTTTTTTAAAACAACTTCAACGTCATAAACTTGGCTTATCATGTCACAAGTAAGTTCTTCCCTGTTTGCGACAGCATGAATCCTGTGATTTTTAAGAAAAAGAAGATTATCTGCAAACCGCATGGCAATATTTATATCATGGATTACAATTACAGCGGAAATACCCTGCTGATCAACCACTTTGCGGATCAACCCCATTACCTCAAGCTGATTTTTAAGATCCAGATTACTTGTAGGTTCATCAAGCAGCAGAACAGAAGGGGACTGCGCTAATGCCCTTGCTATGACCACCTTCTGAATTTCACCGCCGCTTAAGTCGTTGCACCTGCGCATGGCAAGTTCTGTAATACCGATCTGTCCGATGATATTTTCCACAAGCGCATAATCATTTTCGGAAAGGGACCACCGGGTATGAGGTTTACGTCCCATGAGCACCGCTTCAAAAACAGTGAGATTCGTCTCAGGATGACGCTGGGGTACGTATCCCACCTTCTGTGCCACGCAATTTTGATTCATGAAAAAAAGATTTTTTCCATCAACAAAAACAGAACCTTTTTCAGGCTTTAAAATACGGTTCAAACATTTAAGTAAAGTTGATTTTCCAGCCCCGTTTACACCAAGCACGCACATTATCTCCCCTTTGTTCAGGGAAAAATTCACATCGGAAAGTACAGGGTGGCTGTTGTATGAAAAACAGATATCAGCTGCCTTGAATTTCATTTATACCCCCTGATCAGTAAATAAAGAAATACGGGTGCTCCGAAAAAAGAGGTGATCACACCAACGGGCAATGCTCCTGAACCGATGAATACACGGCCAAGAGTATCAGAAATAAGGAGAAGCAAAGCGCCTATCACTGCGGAGAACGGAATAAGCATGCTATGATCATCACCCACAAGCCGCCTTGCCATATGCGGTGCGATAAGTCCGATAAAAGCAATGATGCCGTGAAAAGCCGTGGCAAGGGCAGAAATAAAGGCAGCGACAATCATACCGAAAATCCTGATTTTTTCAACATTTACTCCAAGTCCTTTTGCTGTTTCCTCACCGGAAGATAAAGCATTGAGATCCCATTTCAGGGCAGTCAAAAAAATTGACGCAGCTGCAACACTTACCGATAAAATCAGTATTTCATGCCAGCTGGAACGTGCCACATCCCCAAATGTCCAGAAAACCACCATTGCAAGCTCGGTCTCAGTGGCAAGGTATTGAATCAGTATTGTGGCGGAAGAAAAAAGGGCGGAAAGGGCTACACCTGCAAGTATGATGGTTTCAGGAGAAAGTTTTTTCAACCCTGAAAGAAGGAGAATAACAAAAGTTGCGGCCATTGCTCCGCCAAAGGCAAACATTGTTACGGAAAAAACCTTTCCGCCAAAAGCAACAATAGATAGTGCTGCTCCAAAGGCAGCCCCGTGACTGATCCCAAGTGTTGAAGGAGAACCAAGTGGATTTTTCAACAAAGATTGTATTGTAAGCCCTGAAATCGAAAGCCCCCATCCGCAGACAATGGCGGCAATAACACGCGGCAGTCTGATATTTCTGATCACGACACCGGAAGCGCCTTTGATCTCTCCGGTTAAAGCACCAAGAACTGCCCTGATCGAAATTTCATAGGCCCCTTGAGTAATGGCATATACTCCAATCAGCAAAACCACACTAAGCAGGATAAACAGAACCAGCATTTTCCGGTGTAAATGGTTCAGATAAGCTGCAGTTATTGTACCCGTTGCGGCAGTTGAAATTTTTATATGATAATTATCAGTCATTATTTTCCTTGTTAATTGCTGCAAAGCCTTTTAAACAAAAAAGGCCACGAAAATACACAACCCGTTTATTGGGGGGAGTGTAAGCCTTCGTGGCCTTTTTCTAAATTATATATTATATTTATTGTATTCTGTTAAACAAAATAGTCCTGAGACATATGC
>WFQS01000586.1 GCA_015486915.1 Desulfobacteraceae bacterium | reverse complement strand
GATAACAGGCTTTGAATATTTTCTATAACGGCCATGAGACCGAGCTGAACAGCGCTACGGTGCCTCTCAACGAACATAGAAAAAACATTTGTGACTTTGTCAAAAGGACGCTCTTTCTTATAAACCGCCATGAGGCGGATCTGAACTGCGTTACAGCGCCTCAAAAAAACAGAAATTTTGACAAATATAGGGCCGAAGGCGCGAAGCCAACTCTTATTTTAAATGGAATTTTTAATCTTATGACAACCAATCGTAGTCTTATCCTTCCCTACGCTGCACCGTATTTTGCCTATATTTTGATCGGAACCGTTTTTAAAAACCATATTTCCGTGGAAAATAATTACTTAATCCGTTTGATTGTTGTATCTTTGCTAATTTTCTGGTCGTGGAAAAAGTATCCAGCAATAAAAGGACCCGGATCAACTTCTGTCTCGGTTCTTGTCGGAATAATCACGGGTTTTCTGGGGTTGTTGATCTGGGTTGTATTGCTATCCCCTTTTGTTGATGTAAACAACAGCAATGCTCCATGGTCTGATTATGCTTTTTTTTTAAGATTAATATGTGCTGGCTTTTTAGTGCCTGTTTTTGAAGAACTCCTTACAAGGGGATTTATTCTGCGCCTCGCCTTTCAATGGGATACTGCAAGAAAAAAAGGTCATAAAGGCCCTCTGCTTTATGTCCTTGATGAAAAATCCGTTAATGATGTTGAACCAGGGGCATGGTCATGGGTTGCCATCATCATTTCAACTGTGGCATTCACATCCGGGCATCATGTTGAAGAGTGGCTTGCTGCTGTTGCATTCAGTATTCTTATGGTTTTGCTCTGGATAATCCGGAAAGATTTAATAAGCTGCATTGTGGCCCATGCTGTTACCAATATTTTCCTTGCAGTTTACATTTTTATGACCGGGAAATGGTATTTATGGTAACAATCATCAATAAAAAAATATGCGATGATGCAGCCTTGCCGGCAGAGCTTTTTGCGTATTGCTGTCATGCAAAATTTTTTTATCATGGACAAGTCGGGAATTAAAAAATTTGACATCATATGTATAAAACATTATATATTAGTTTTCAGAAATGTTTATGAAAATAATAAATATTTGACTATATAACGTAAATTTACAAAAATATTAACTTGTCCTGTGATTAATTCAAGATAAAATAAAGAGGTGGATATGAACATTGACAAACTTATTTTTATTATTGCAAATGCTTTTATTCTTATAACACTCCTGCTATCGGCTTTTCACAGCCATTACTGGCTTTGGCTGACTGCGTTCATCAGTGCAAATATGTTCCAGGCGGCCTTTACAGGATTTTGTCCCCTTGCTAAGATATTAAAAAAAATAGGAATAAAATCAGGCAATGCTTTCTAAGCTGCATGGTCAAAGTCCTCTGAATATCCGGTTTTTATATGAAACTCCTGCAAAGTTCCTTTAAGAATCAGAGTTGGCTTCGCGCCTTCGGCCCTATATTTGTCAGAATCTATGATTCTTAGAGGCAGTATGAGAGTAACCAGATCTGCCTCATGGCAGTTTTTATAAGAAAGAGCTCGTTTTTGACTGAGTAACGGATGCTCTTTTTATGTTTGTCAAAATATCTTTTCTTTTGGAGGTGCTGTAACGCAGTTCAGATCGGCCTCATGGCGGTTATTAAAAAAACAGGTAAAAAAAAGTTTAGCAGGCTTTTATAATTAACGGAGATTGTAAAGATGTTCGCAGAAACCGTATCATTCCAGGCAGCTTTTATTGCGGGGCTGCTTTCCTTTTTTTCTCCGTGTATTTTACCATTGATACCGGCATATTTCACTTTTATTACAGGCCTGTCTGTTGATGAATTAACATGCGACAGTAAAAAGACAAAACAGAAAGTTATACTTTCTACTTTGGCCTATGTATGCGGTTTTTCCTTTGTTTTTATTCTGATGGGGGCATCGGCTTCGTTTATTGGCAGTGCTGTATCCCGGTACAATGACATCATACGCTATGCAGGCGGAATCATAATTCTTGTTTTCGGACTTCACCTGCTTGGAGTCATAAATATAAAGGGACTTAATTTTGAGAAAAAAATACATCTAAGTGAAAAGCCGTTTCATCTATTCGGGACATTTATCATTGGCATGGCTTTTGGCGCAGGATGGAGTCCATGCATAGGCCCCATGCTTGGTTCCATACTGATCCTTGCAGGTACACAGGAAACAGTTACCCGGGGAATTCTTCTTCTCTCTGTCTATTCTGCGGGCCTTGCCCTGCCATTTATTTTAATTTCTTTTTTTATCAGTAAAATTTTTGAATTCATGAAACGCGCCACAAAACTTATAATTTATGTCAACAAGATATCCGGATTGCTTTTAATAATTGTTGGGATACTTTTAATAACTGACAAGGTTACAATACTTGCAGGACTATAAAAACAAAAAGGAAAATTCATATGAGAAAAACAATTCTTGCATCAGCAGTATTCATCCTGTGTTTGATAACTGCATTACCCGGATATGCTGCTTCAGACGGCATTCACTGGCAACCCTATGAAAAAGGCCTTGCAATGGCAAAGGAACAGAATAAAAAAATTTTTCTGTTCTTTCATACTGACTGGTGCCATTATTGCAAAAAAATGAAAAAATCAACCTTGAAAGACCCTGCTCTTGTTAACTACCTTAATAAGCATTTCATTTCCATTACCGTGAATGCTGACAAGGAGAAAAAAATTTCAAAAAAGTATGCTGTTCTCGGACTGCCGACCTTGTGGTTTCTTAAAAAAGACAGCACCAGAATAAGCAAAATACCAGGATATGTTAATGCCGACATCTTTTTAAAGGTTCTTAAATATATACAAACTGAAAATTATAAAAAAATGAACTTTAAGGATTTTCTGGCACAATGTGCAAAATAGCAACACCTGTATAATATTGCAATTGAAAAATAAGAAGTTGAGGAGGTGAACAACTATGCCAATTTATGAATACAGATGTAAAAAATGTAATAACTCTTTTGAAAAACTTGTTTTTGCAGGAGAAGAGGAAGAGGTTAAGTGTCCTGAATGCGGCAACAAGGATGTGGAAAAAGTAATCAGCGCATTCAGTTTCATGGGTGCGAGCATGGGAACCTGCGCTACGGGTTCTCCAAAAGGCTTTTCATGAGCAGGCTGAAAAACAGGGGCGGTCAGCCCCTGAAAAATAATTTACTGGATTAATTAACAACCTTAAATTTCTGCATTCCACAGCAAACAGTATTTACCACTTATAATGGTGATATTTTAATCTCATTTTAAGACGTCTTGTTATGTTTAAGGGCTTTTTTGCAAGTTTTGTGTAATAATCATTATCAATAAAATCATCAGTTGCATTTATCACCCTCTCACTTGATTTTCCATCATCATAAGGGTGGATCAATTTAATATAATCCTCTATTGAATCCATCAATTCCTCCGGTCTTTTTAAAGCTTTGTCAATGGCAGGTTCAATTTCATCCCTATCCATAACATTAATAAGATGATTGCCTGGCCTCCTGTTTCTGAATGTCACCACCGGTTTTTTCTGGAGAATAAATTCGGAAAGGACCGAAGATGTATCTGAAAGCATCACATCTGCCTGTTTTAAAAGGGGAATAATATCATCGGTCTCAATGAATCTGCAGTTCTTTTTTTCAAGATTTTTATACTGCAAAACAACTTTTTTATCCATTTTAGGGTGCAATGTGATTATCCAG
>WFQS01000585.1 GCA_015486915.1 Desulfobacteraceae bacterium | reverse complement strand
GGATAAGATTTATTAAAAAATGGCTGAAACAGCAGTGACAATGCTGTTTATTTATAAAACGGTTAGGGTGAATCAAATTATTAACGATTAATGGAGTGTAAGTAATTATGAGCAAAAAATTATTAATTCTGCTGGTTACCATTGGTGTAGCTCTTCTCTTTGCTTCCACAGGAATTTATGCCGGGACAGCGCCTCCCGATACAATGCATCTGTACGAAAAGGCATTTAAAAAGCATAAAAAAGGGCCTGTGGCGTTTCCACACAAAAAGCACATTGAAGAATTTAAACTCAAATGCGGTGAATGCCATCATGATGCAGACCACAAACCCCTTAACAATCTTAAAATGACCGATGATGTTCACAGATGTATTGAATGTCACAAGGCCACTAAGAGAGTGAGAGGTGAGAAACTCTCCAAAAAAGAGAAGATCAAAAAGTATTATGAGTATGCAATGCATGAGAACTGCAAAAGCTGCCACAAGGCTTTTAACAAAAAGAAAACCGGTAAGGTAAAAGGGCCTGCTCCCACATCATGTAAACAGTGCCATGCCAAGAAGAAGAGAAAAAAGAAGAAATAAAATCTAAAAAAACGTTAAAACTTAAAAAGGCTTTGCCCGTTTGATCCGGGCAAAGCCTTTTTTTAATTTGACAGAGTCACAAATGCTCTTTCCATGTTCGTCAAAATCTTTGATTTTTTGAGGCGCTGGAACGTAGTTCAGATAGGCCTCATGGCCGTTATATCAGAGCGGCCGCCTCATGGCGGTTATACTGGATCGCTTTTTTTACAATTGACTCTGCCCAGGAAGGAGTGGCCGCAGCCATAATATGTGTATAGGTCCCAAGTACGTTGTATCTGCAGAACCCGTCCATTTTATCTATGATTCCCTTTCCCCTTTCCATGGCAAAAGCCATATCATCCCTGTGGTATTCGATATCAATAATTGACGAGTACCTGAATTCATGGCCTTTAATGGTTTCTCCAATTTTATAGAATGGATTTTTATTAATAACTTTTACCTTTGTATAACCATGTCCCACAGGTCTTTTTGAAAGGCCGAAACTCACCGGCAATATCCCTGCCATTGGAAACACCTCACCGTCAAGATTCATATTTTTTCCAAGGAATATCAATCCTCCACATTCTGCGTAAACCGGCAGTCCTTTTTCAGCAAGATGTTTAAGATTTTCACGAAAGGCTTTATTCGCTGCAAGTTCTCTGGCGTGGGTTTCAGGAAACCCCCCTCCCATATAGATGGCATCAACAGGCGGGACAAAATTTTCCCTTAAAGGGCTTATGAATTTAAGCTTTGCGCCTTTTTCCTCAAGGGCTTCAAGGTTATCGGGATAATAAAACTGAAATGCTGAATCCCTTATAACACCTATTACACACGATTTGCCTGCGGGTTTTTTTTTATGTTTCTCAATCACATTCCCGGCCTTAACATCATCGTCATTTTTTATTTTACCGGCTCTCAGTTTGCAGGCTCTGTAAATACCTTCAAGATCAATATGCTTATTTGCAATCTTTGCAGCACCTGCAATGGAAGCCGAAGCAAGAGAATTTTCAACATAGGGTACAAGCCCCATATGTCTCTCGGGGAAGTTTTTTCCAGTAAGCTTTGGAACAGCACCAAAAACAGGAATTTTACAGAATTTTTTTATATTATCCCTTACCTTGCCCTCATGCCTTTTTCCTGCAACCCGGTTAAGTACAACCCCCATAATATCAAGTTCAGGATCAAAATGCATGCACCCCATCACAAGGGCAGCCATGGTGCGGGTGGATTTCGTACAGTCCAGCACAAGCAAAACCGGCAGATTCAATAATTTTGCTATTTCTGCGGTACTTGTTTTCCCATATGTATCGATGCCGTCATAAAGGCCTCTGTTTCCTTCAACAAGCACGATATCTGAGTTTACTGAATATTTTTCAAATGAATTTCTAACCTCGGATGAGGCACAAAGGTAAGTATCAAGGTTATAACAGGGCCTTCCAGCCGCCTTTGCAAGCCAGCCCGCATCAATATAATCAGGCCCTTTTTTAAAGGAGGCAACTTTTATATCGAGGTTTTTCCAGGCAGCTGTTATACCGAGGGATATGATCGTTTTCCCGGAGCCTCCGCTCAATCCTGCTATTATCAGCCCGGGAACACTTTTTGTCTGATGCATGGTACAGCCACAATATTCTTTTTAAATTGTAATATTTGTCTTCAAATTTCATCAAATAGACAGGTCAGGCTCTTTTTATCGTGCCTTTATCAAAGTCCGGTATAAACAGATAAAAAGGCATGATAAGGAAAGCCTGACCCTGTCACAATTCTGAACACATGTAAATTTATTACAGCAGTCAAATCCAAAAGTTAAGTTAAAACTACTCTTCGCCCTCTGATGCGTGCTGTTTACCTGCACCTGCCAGGCCATACATGGTGGTACTTCCGCTTGACCAGTATTCAAGGACTTCATCCTTAACCATCTGGTTAATAACTTTTTTTATGGCCCTCAGCTTATCATCGGGAAACACCTTGGAAAAATCTTTAAAATAAAATTTTGATTTTGTTTTTGATTTAGCTTTAATAAAATCAACAACAGCTTTGCTTGCCGCTTCTTTGTCATTTAAAAGATCGCTCATGATTTTTACTCCCTGTCCATTATCTTATCCATTAAAAGATAACAGCCGGAGTGCTCTTATCTGCGCTCCGGCTGTTTATCATAATATACTAAAATTTCAGTTAAAGCTGTAAAAAAAATTAGAACTTAAACTGAGAGCTCTGGCGCCATGAGCTATATGCCTGCTGACGGAAGTCATCAATGAGATGATGGGTAAAATCAAGCTCACACACTTCAAAAAACTTTTCCCATCCAATTCTGTCAGCCCACTCCCCGAGACGCTCGTATTTATTGGCGCCTTTTGCGTAAGCCTCAACCATTTTTTTTATGGTATCTGTCATGGTCGGCCATCTTGGTACTTCATTTGGAATAAACGCAACAACAACCTTGGAAAATTTAGGCATACTTCTTGTGTTGGATATCTTTCCACCTGCCATGAGAACAATACCGTCACCTTCAGCATCTGCAAGGGGCATAGACGGACACATGGTGTAGCAGTTGCCGCAGAACATGCACCTTTCATTATTTACAGCAACTGATTTAACTTCTGTTCCGTCTTCAAGTTTAACCTTGGCCGGTTTAATTGCAGAAGTCGGGCATGCTGCAACTGCAAGGGGAAGCTCGCACATTTTATCAAGGTATTCATGGTCAATCATCGGGGGTTTTCTGTGATAACCGAGGATTGCGATATCAGAGCAGTGAACAGCACCGCACATATTCAGACAGCATGCCATGGAAACTCTTAAATGCGCAGGAAGTCTCATATCCTGGAAATCACTGAACAGTGCATCCATTGTAGACTTTACTGTACCTGAAGCATCCGTTGCAGGTGTATGGCAGTGAATCCAGCCCTGGGTATGAACTATATTTGTGATACCTGCGCCTGTTCCGCCAATTGGGAATTTTAAACTGCCGCCGGCAAATTTTCTGCTTTTGAGATCATTTTTAAGGGGCTCTACTTTGTCCTTGGAATCAACCATGAACTCAATATTGTTTCTTGTTGTAAAACGAAGATGTCCGTCACAGTGCTTGTCAGCAATCTGGCAGATTTCTTCAATATGGGTTGTACTCATGAAACGTGCGCCGCCAACCCTGACTGTATAAACCTCATCTCCTGATTCTGCAACATGTACAAGTACGCCAGGCTCAAGGATCTCGTGGTATGCCCATTTGCCTTTATTCTTTGCAATTACAGAAGGATAAAATTCATCATATTTTCTTGGGCCGATGTCTGTAATCCTGTTCTCCATCGGTTTGTCTGGATTATAACCAGATGATATAAATGCCATTGTTATTCTCCCTCCTTATCTCTGATGAAATTTTCTGAATTCTTTAATGTCACGGGTAAAGCCGCCTGGTACTTCATCTTCTCTCCAGAAGATATAGGGGTTCTCCCTCGGATGTTGGACATGCTGGGGCAGTGCTTCAAGTTCTGTAACCTCAAGCAGTTTCTGGAAGCCCTGACGTTTGAGAAGCTCGCCAACTCTTTCGCGGTTCTTGGCCTCTTCCATCCACCAATCCCATATTTTATCAATAAGATCAGTAATTTCTTCGTAGTCATTCTCAGCGTTAACCGGCATAAAAGGAACAAGAAGTGATCCCATCTGTGCACCGTCAAGGATAGGAGCCTTTGCACCTATAAGAATTGAACATCCTTTTTCCTTGCCTGGTTTTAAAGCCCTTGGCATTACATTTATGCAGTGCATGCAGCGTGTGCAGTTTGCATCATCAATATAGAGTTTTTTATTCTCAAATTTCATGCAGTGTGTGGGACAGAGATCAAGAACCTCTTTTTCTATGTCAAACTCACCCCAGTCTCTGCTTCCTTTGTGTGCTCCGCCTTCAGGAGGATATGCAGCATCATTTTCTACGTATTTATTCACTGCATCCTGATCAATTCTGATATCATCTTTCCATGTACCGATAAAGGACATGTCAGAACGTGCAATTGATGCAACACAGCAGTTAGGACATCCGTCAAATTTAAATTTAAATTTATACGGGAATGCAGGGCGGTGAAGCTCATCCTGATACTCATTAGTCAGAAAATGACAGAGATCCTGGGTGTCATAGCAGGCAAACTCACACCTTGACTGACCCAGGCAGTCTGCCGGGGTACGAAGGTTGGAGCCTGATCCGCCAAGGTCCTGATTCAGATTATGGGTCAACTCCCAAAAAATTTCTTCAAGCTGGGGAGTGGTTGTCCCAAGAAGAATAATATCGCCTGTTGCACCATGCATATTTGTAAGACCACTTCCTCTGCGGTTCCAGAGTTCCATGATATCTCTCAAATACTTTGTGGTGTAGTATTTTCCAGCGGGCTGGTTTACACGCAGCGTATGGAAAGCTTCAACACCGGGGAACATCTGCGGCTGGTCACAATAACGCCCTATAACGCCGCCACCATAACCGAATACACCAACGATTCCACCATGTTTCCAGTGTGTTCTTCCATGTTTGTAAGAAAGTTCCAGAACACCGAGAAGATCTTCGCAGCAATCCTGGGGTATCTGGAATTCAATACCTGCTTCATTTTTTGCCCTGACTTCTGCTTGCTGTTTCAGGTCAGAGACAAAACTCGGCCATGGTCCAGACTCCAGCTGGTCCAGTAAAGGAGTTTCATGTTTTGCCATTTACTTACCTCCGTTAATAGTTAATTTGACAGTTAATTTACATTTTTTGATAAAAATTGTTTTGCCTTAAATTTTTTAATAAAAAATGGAAAAGGACATCAATTCCGATCAATAGCCATGCTTACAATTATTAATCCAGGTAAAGCACCCCGGATAAGGTTGCTATGATGATCTATATGTAAAATATACCATATCAGGCCATCATAATCTTTCTAAAATTAGAGTTACCAGAATTATAAATCATACCACCTAACAGATTAATAGAGCTTGTATAAAGTTTCTGCAGAGACTTGTCAATAAAAAAGCATATTTTTCACATCATGCATGTTTTTTTAAATAAAAGTTTACTGTGCTTAAGGAGATTTGCTTTTATAATTGTCATCTCGGGTGCATTTTTATTGTATGAATTCACTATCATTACAAGCATGTCATGGAATTCATCAAAACTGAACTGCCCTGCGAATTGAAGAAAAATATCTGCAGTATTTTTTTGAATCCCGTCTTTTTGAGTCCCGTCTAACAGATATTTCTTTGACAGTCCTCTTAAAAAGCCTTTTAAAACAGAAGCGATAACTCTTGAGTCGATGAGACAATAGTTTCCTGTTCCGTCAATTCTGTCAACACGCATTCTCACGGAGAGATTAAGATAGAAAAAAAGAAGTCCGTGCAGCATAAGTTCATTATTCTCTTCCATTGAGCCAAACGCTTCCGAAGATCCAGACTCTTGTGAATCAGGAACCGCTCCAAACAGGGCACCATAATTTCTGACTGTGATCAGGCGCACGTCAAAACCGTTGCCCGTTCTTTTTACTACAAAATCACCTGCGGCGTGATGCCATGGAAAAATCTGCTCAAAGCTTTCAGGTTTATAAAATTTTGTAAGAATTTCAGATGCTTTTTCGTATATAGTCAGATAATTTGGAAATAAAATTTTGGAAATTGTACCATTGGATTCCCATAATCCGATTTTTTTTTCATCATCAGAGTTAATTGAAGAAGATGTGACATGAAATTCATGAAAATCATTAAACCACTCGGCAAGGAAAAAAGCTGCACAGCCTTTTTCTGTATTAACTTTTCCCATGCCGAAAACCCGGGGAATCAAAGATTCTGCATTGTTTTTATTCAATTTTGACAAGGTGTTGTATTCGTTTTCAATAAGGGCAAGTCCTGCATCGGACACAGCCGCATTCAAAACAAAGAATAAAATTCTGCCATTGTTCAGCTCAACGCTTATTTTTGCAGGATGATAAAAGGCCCCGTGTTTTTCAAGGGAAATATCAATATGACAGATATCAGTAAAAGAAATATTTTTTTTAAGATTAAATTTCAGTCCTTTCTTTAAAATCTTATAATCGTAAAGCTGAATAAATTTTTTTGCAGATTCAAAATAATTTTTTATTAAAAATTGAGAGGTGATCTTTCCGGAACTTCTGTCAGGTTTCCCTGAAAGCGGTGTGTCCCATAGAAAAGATGCCGGATCGACAAATCCGGAATTTCCAGGAACATGGTATCTGAATAAAGGATCTGCCATCTAATTTTTTCTATGGGGCTCAAGTTCTTTTTTTAATTGGTCAAGGACTTTAAATCCGAGTTTTTCAGCTTTATCACAATGTTCTATGGATTTTTCAAATTCCCCTTTTTCAAGATATGCCACAGCAAGATTATTATGGGCTATGGGAAAATCATGTTCAATGCTCACCGCCTTGAGATTTGCAGCAATGCCTTCGTCAATAAGTCCTTTCATAAAATACGCCGTGCCAAGGGTTGTAAAAGCCTGGACAAATTTCGGATTAAAAACCACTGCCTTCTGAAGATTTTTAATGGCATTTTCAAGTCGGTCCTCATCAGCCGCACTATCCTGTCCTGTGCACTGCTGGAGTAAAATAAAGCCTATATTGCCATACCCTTCTGCAAAACCTGCCCTTGATTTAACGGCAATTTTATTGTATTTAAGACAACCTTCAAGATCATTATTTTTAAGGCAGATCCCACCGAGAAGGACATATGCTTCTGCAAGGTTGGGCGTGCACTCCACAGCATCGTGCAGCGCATCTTCCGCTTCCTTATATTCTTTTTTACCGAGAAGAGCCACGGCAAGATTATAATATGTTGTTCCGCATTCCGTGTTCTGTGCTACCTGTGAACGCAGCATTGCAATATATTCATCAGCATTCTGCGGTTTATCATCATTTCCCATTTGCTTATTCCTTTTTTTTATAAGAAAGTCTTTGTAAAAAAACGTGTGACTTTCATTTTTTGTCAGAATCTTTGATTCTTTGAGGCAAATCTTGGCCAATCCAGATCTGCCTCATCGCCGTTATAAGAATTGGCTTCGCGCCTTCGGCCCTATATTTATGGCCGTTAAAATTTAAAAAATAAAAAAAACCCTTTAACAGGCGGTTTGACAATTAATTTTTGCGCCATTGTATTTTTAACCGCCCTTTCTGTCAAGAAAAAAAGCCTTGCTATATCATCAGTGGACGATATTAACATATTGAATTTACAGGAACAGAATTAAATTTATACCACATGGAGAAAGGAAAAAAGAAGCTTGAACTGGAAGGCAATATATGATA
Source organism: Desulfobacteraceae bacterium (assembly GCA_015486915.1). Next base: position 4,898 of record WFQS01000585.1, on the reverse strand, counting down.
CCAAACAGGTCTGTTATCAACTGTCATTAATTTTTTGTATATCCATAATTTGTATGGAGATCTTTTCAGAATGCCTGGTTTCGTTTTAATTCAATAAAGACGAAAATTTTAACCGCTAAGGATCGGAGATGAAATAAGTTGAACAGAAATAGCGCAGGATTCTTACCCCATGTACAAGGCGCATTAAAGGTTGCATACTCAACGTATTCGGCCTTTGATGCAACGAAGTAGATGGGCCGGAAGACAAGCAATCTCGTTCAACTTATAAAATTTTCGATCCTAAAAATAATCTGACTATCTGAAGTAATCGTTAAAACAAAAGTAATCGTTAAAACAAAAAAATCATTCATACACTAATGTTAGGAGTCTTTATGAAAAAGGGATGTTATACAGCACTTATTACACCATTTAACGGCAATGGGGAGCTTGATACCGACGGTCTTGATCAGCTCATCAAATTCCAGATCAAAAATAATATCACGGGAATACTTGCCGTTGGAACAACGGGTGAAAGCCCTGCCCTGCAATGGGAGGAACACAACAGAGTGGTTGCAGATGTTGCAAACGGCACAAAGGGCAAATGCCTATGCATTGCAGGTGCCGGCAGCAATAACACCGAAGAAGCCCTTGAGGCAGTAAAGAATGCATCGGATACAGGCGCAGATGCAGTTCTCATGGTCGACCCGTATTACAACGGACCAAGCTCCCTTGAAATAAGAAAGGAATATATTGAACCCGTTGCAGAGGCTTTTCCGGAAATGGAGATTATTCCATACATCATCCCGGGAAGAACAGGTACGCAGTTACTGCCTGAAGACCTTGGAATTCTTGCAGAAAAATATAAAAATGTTTCATCGGTAAAAGAGGCTACAGGAAATATTGAAAACATGAAACAGACGAGAAAATGCTGTGGAGATGATTTCTCAATTTTTTCCGGAGACGACGGCCTTGTATTTACCATGATGACTGACCCTGAGATTAAAGCCTCCGGAGTTATCTCAGTTGTCACAAATATTGCACCAAAAGCACTTACCGATATGGTCATGCACATCAATGAGGGGAATATGCCAGAAGCTGAAAAACTTCACAAAGCGCTTAAACCCCTTCTTGGCCTTGTTACTGTCATTACAGAGGAGTCAACGCCATTTGGAAAAGTAAAATGCAGGGCAAGAAACCCTCTTCCTCTTAAAACATTGATGCAGGTTCTCGGCATGCCTTCCGGCAAATGCAGAAGACCCGTAGGGAAAATGACAAAAAACGGACTTGACAGGGTGATCAGCATCGCGCAGAAAATTCAGGCGGAAAATCCGGCAATATTTGAACCCCTTGCAGATTTTTTTAATATTGACATAGAAAAACAACTGACAGATCCGGAATCAAAAAAAGGATTATGGTACGATTATTAATACTGCCATGACAGGAACAAGGTAAGGTAAGGAATCAGGAAAAAATAAATTCAAGGGGACAGCGATGAAATGGCTGTCCCCTTTTTTTTATAACGGCCTCATGGCCGTTATAAATTTTATTTTGTCTTGACTTTGAACCCGCCTTTTTGAAAAAAAATGTATTGTATCCATTCAAACCCGAACTGGAGAAGTTTTATTTCATCGTTTTTTATCTCATCAATCCTGGCTTGATCAACTTCATAGCGATCGAGAAAACTGCTTTCAAAGACAAACTTTTTAAATTTATCAATATTATAACAGGCAAGAAAGAACATCTGCTTACTCTGTTCAGATAATTTTATGGATGCAGGGACAGATTTTTTTCTTACTATCAGATCTGTCCATCCGGCATTAACTTCATCCCTGATATCCACGCCCTGGTCCTCACGCCATTCTGCAACTGTCCATTCTTTTTTTTCTTCAAATCCAAGACAATGATCTTCTTTAACCATGAAAAAGAATTCATCGTTTTTATCCGATTCCTGATCCTGTTCATCATTGGAATGCCCTGAATAACTCAATGACCCCATACCAAGGGGGTAATAGCGGCAGGTGGTGGGCCGATCTTCGTAAATAATGCATCCTTTGTCATCCCTGACAAAAGGGCATGATTTCTGTTCATCATCCAATAATTTCATTGTAACAATTGGAAGATCGGCTTTCTTCAGCAATTTTAATTCCGTATAAATTGCAAGAAATTCTTCTGAAGAAAGCTCCAGTTTTTTTCTAAGTGTAAGAATATCATACGGGGTAAGCATTATATCAATTCCCCTGCAGCATTTGGTAAAACAGCTTATTCCCTTGTGACATTGGAAATGAAATTTACTGTCATAACTCAACTGGACAGGTAAAATTTCCGATTTTTTTTCATTTTCAGACTTGGACTCCATTAACATATCCCCTTCAATTTAATCTTTTCCTTTCATATAACTGCCATGAGGCCGATCTGAACTGCGTTAAGTGCCTCTCAACGAACATAAAAAGAGCATCAGTTACTTTTATCAAAAATGAACTCTTTCTTATAAAAAACTCTTTTCACTTTATGTGATCATAAGAGTCAGTTTCGTATTTTGGTAAATATTCTGCCAGCACTCCATTTTCGCCCATTTTGACCTGTTCATATAGCATTAGTATGCTACACAATCCCAAATAGACGAATATGAACCACTGCCAAAAATTTACATTATAAAGTCGAAAATTTACGTATTTTTAGTATTTTTTTCAATGCATTAATATAATTATAAAAGTATAAAGTCAATCAGGGAGTGTTGTGATTTGTTTTTAGATCTCAAATCCAACGGAAAGTTTAAACAAATCGGGTAAAATTAAAAAAAGATTAAAAAAAGATTGGACTTAAAAAAATAAACATAATAATTATTTCAATAATTATCGCAAATATTTATAACGACCATGAGGCCGACCGGAATTTGCCCGGATTTGCCTCAAAAATCAGAGATTTTGATAAACATAAAAAAAACAGCCTACAGGAGAATTTATGAAAATCAGAAAAGCAGTGTTTCCCGTTGCAGGTCTTGGAACAAGATTTCTTCCTGCAACAAAGGCCATGGCAAAAGAGATGCTTCCCGTAGTTGATAAACCTATTATTCAATATGCCGTTGAAGAAGCATTTGCTGCAGGTATAGAGTATATTATTTTTGTCACGGGCAGGGGTAAAAAAGCTCTTGAAGACCATTTTGACCGCTCCTTTGAACTGGAGGTTGCCCTTAAGAACAAGAAAAAGGAAGAATTGCTGCGGCAGGTAAAGGATCTTGTCCCTAAAACAGGAACAATAATATATACACGCCAGAATGAACCACTTGGATTAGGGCATGCCATATGGTGCGCCCGGGATATTGTTGGAGATGAACCCTTTGCCGTCCTGCTTGCAGATGACCTTATCCAGTCTGAAACTCCTGTCCTGTCCCAGATGGTGGATAAATTTGACAGGCTCAGAGCGTCCATTGTTGCTGTCATGGAAGTGGCAAATGATCAGACCGACAAATATGGAATACTTGATGCTGATGCAATAGAGGAAGATGTTGTCCGCATCAAAAACATGGTTGAAAAACCTGAGCCGGAAAAAGCTCCCTCAAATCTTGCAATCATAGGCAGATACATTCTTACCCCGAGAATTTTTGATATACTTGGCAGAATAGAGGCCGGTGCAGGCAACGAAATTCAACTCACAGATGCCATGAAACAATTACTGACAAATCAGCCCATATTCGGTTATAAATTTCAGGGAAACCGGTTTGACTGCGGCGATAAGGCGGGCTTTCAGATGGCCAATATGGCATTTGCCATGGAACGTCCCGAACTGAAAGAAAAACTCACGGAATTTATTAAAACAATGCATTTGAATATTGATAAATAAGGAGATTCTGCTGTTTAAACAACAGAGATAAATTTGACAGGACACCGGATGAACTTGGTTGGACAACACAAACAGAACCGATTGATTTTATGAAATTTCAGTCTGCATTGGATTTAAGGATCGAAAATTTTATAAGTTGAACGAAATTGCTTGTCTTCCGGCCCATCTACTTCGTTGCATCAAAGGCCGAATACATTGAGTATGCAACCTTTAATGCGCCTTGTACATGGGCCGGAATTCTGCGCTATTTCTGTTCAATTTATTTCATCTCCGATCCTTATTTTATAATTATATATATTATAAAGCTTCATCACTTTTCTTACATAATCCTTTGTCTCCTTAAAAGGAGGTATGTTTCTATACCTGTCTACGACACCGGTTCCTGCATTATATGCTGCAAGGGCAAGAGGCAGTTTGCCATTGTAATGTGTCAGAAGCTGTTTAAGGTGCCGTGTTCCTCCCATAATATTCTGGAAAGGATTAAACGGATCTGCGACATAAAGTTTTTTATAATTATCCGGCATGATCTGCATTAATCCTCTGGCGCCCCTTGATGACACAGCATGGGGATTGAAATTCGATTCCACTTTAATCACAGCTTTGACAAGAGGAAAAGCGACGTTAAATTTATGAGAAGCCTTTTTTATCAATGAATCAAATTCTGCATTATCATTTTTATACAAATTTTGATCGGGTATTTCTTTGATATAAAGCTTATAATTAGATGATGTAGGAACATTGGTAAAATTTACCACACCATTACTGTCTATGAATTTATAAATATCAGCGGATACTTTACACGACGAGATAAAGCAGAATAATGCTGCAATTATACAGAATTTAAAACCGGTTTTTAAAATATCTCTGATCTGCATTTTTTCATAATTATAAAATATTAATTTTTAATGTTAAGATCTGCCTCATGGCGGTTATAAAAAATTGTAACGATGAAACAATGACTATCTTAATGTTGTGAGTCTCGAAATTAAAACCGGCACAGCCGTTTCAGTTCTTAAAATTCTTTTGCCAAGGCTTACCGTCTTAAATCCTGACTTTTCAAGGGTTTTAATTTCAATATC
>WFQS01000584.1 GCA_015486915.1 Desulfobacteraceae bacterium | reverse complement strand
TGATTTTAAAAAGATTTCTATTTTATTTTTTTAATTTTAATGAAATATCAGCTTTAAAAAAAAACATTCAAAGGTGAGTTTTACAGATGTATTGGATTTGAGTCTGTTCTCAGCATCATTTATTTCTTTAAACCATGATATGATTTGGGGTACACTGACACATTTTGTAATATCTTTTAAAAACTGTGAAAAATCACGGTTGATTATTTTGTCAGGGCTGTACCTGTACACCGCAAGATCGCGGAGCCATGTTTTGAGAACAAAGACTGTATCCTTGATATGATCCGGCTCGCTGCTTATTTGTTCTGCCATTGCAAGGGCCGTGGAAGTGTGGTTTTTATTTTTGCATTTATCAATGATCATATGAGATACTTCCCCTATGAGCCATCTCCTTTTTTTAACCCAGTCAGGTCTGTTTTCCAAAGTTTCTTTGTCTTGATCCGTTTCTGCCTGATCATTGATATCCGTGAACATCATTGCTCTTTTTAAACTTCCATTGGAATAACAGGCTGCAATTGAAGCTGTAACAGGATCTATCCCATAATGATTTATAAGTTGTGATTCTATAATCTCACATGATATCTGAACAAAATTTATCTGCCTGCATCTTGAGAGAATTGTCGGCAGCATATCTGCTGAATTTCCCGAAGTAAGAATGAAAAACGTTCTTTCAGGCGGTTCCTCAAGGATTTTCAAAAGAGCATTCCCTGCTTCCATGTTCATTTTTTCGGCATCTTCAATAAGCACCATCCGCATTGCTGCTTCATTTGGTTTTGTTGTAAGACTGGCATTTATCTTTCTGATCTGTGAAATTTTTATCCTGTCTTTTTCCGGTGATACAGTCATGATATCAGGGTGCATTCCTGATAATATTTTTTTGCAGGATATGCATTTACAACACGGTTCATCTCTGTATAATGATTCATCTGACTGTACCTCATCCCGTGTTTTTTTCTGGCCTTTATTAACTGAATGCTGAATTTTTTCCGATAGAGTATGACAGCCTCCATCATGGGCTCTGCAGTTTAAGGCCATGGCAAAAAGTAAAGCAGCTTTTTTTCTGCCTGTACCCTGATTACCGGTAAACAATAACGCATTGGGTATATTTCCTGTCTGCAATATTCTCTTCAGCATAAAAACAGCATTTTTCTGACCGTGAATTGAATTAAATCCATATGGATAATCAGAATAAGCAGGTTTTGACCTGAAAATTTTATCCGCTGTTCTATATACCGCAGATGGCAAAGATGTCTCATTTTTTTTTATGTGAGACATTATGACTGAAAATCGACCCTTTCTTTTAACTCCTTGCCGCATTTGAAAAAGGGGAGTTTTTTTGCAGGTATGACAACTTCCTTACCTGTTTTTGGATTTCTTCCGGTATAGGATTTGTAATTTTTAATAAAAAAGCTGCAAAGGCCGCGTATCTCCACCCTGTCTCCTTTTTTGAGCGAATCGGTTAAAGAATCGAAAAATATCTTAACAACTTCAGCAGCTTCTGCTTTTGTAAGATGTGTCTTTTGCTTTAGAGCAGAAATAAGTTCCAGTTTGTTCATAATCCCTCTTTATAATTTTTCACCTGAGTTTTTCACAGCCCATCGTTTTTTAACAGTTTTACAAATTTACTAAAAAAATTAAAACAAAACTTTTTTTAAATAAATTTTACTAATAAGTCAAGGAATTATGCCATGATATCAGGCAGTTTTTCAAGATTGTTCTCATCTGTTTCAACTCCTGCAAACTGCCCCATGGTCTCTATTCTTATTATAACCCTGCTTTTATTTTTATATTTTACAAATTCTCCTTTAACCCCTGCCATGGGACCGCTTATGATCATCACAGGTGTGCCTTGTGATATCCCTGAAATACTTCCCTTAATTATATCCATGCCTGAACCTGTAATGATCTTAAGAGATTCAATACTGTCTGCTGGCACGGGAACAGGGCTGTTATTACACCCTAAAAGCCTTACCGCACCGGTTGTTTTTAAAATTCTTAACTGGTGCTCAGGGTTAGATGACGTTTTAACAAACAGATAGCCTGGGAAAAGGGGGACATCTATCATAACCCTTCGATCCTTTCTTCTGCTTAATGTTTTTATTTTTGGAAGAAAGGCTTCAATGGATTTTTTTGTAATGCTGTCGTGCACAATGTTCTCAAAGCGACTTCTTGTGAGAAGCGCATACCATTTTTTTCTGTTCATCATTTTGTGCCAAACCCTCCAAGACCTGAAAGGGTTACCATAAAGGCAAAGGATCTGTTATTGGGTTTATCATCATATGCTATCCTTATTGACCAGCATTTTTGATGATAAACAAATCCTGTCATGGTTTCTATTCTCTGGTTATCTATGATATTTTTCTCGTATGAAATCCATGCATTAAGGTTTTGCGTTAAAATCATGTCAAATCTTGTATAGACAGATTCTGTTATGGCTCGTGTGTATCTGTATTCACTGTAAAGCGTATCTCCTCTTTTATCTTTTAAATTCACGCCTGCATTGCTGGAATTAAATTGATTGTCATAGGGTGACCATGCGGCATCTGCAATAAGACTTATATAATCGGACAGATAAAATTCGCTGTCCGCTGAAATATCTGAAAAAGGCCGGGGGGCTTTGGAATTTTCTTTATTTATGTCAAAACTCTGGTATAGTTTTACCCAGGCAAATTCTCTGTACAGGTATTTGTTGCTGCTGGATTTTTTCCCTTTATCCCCTGTTGCTGCAGGATTTTTCCGCCTTGCTGTGAACCTGTTTGTTACAGTCCAGGTGATGGTGTTCTGTTTTTCAATTCGATCTAAGGAGTCAAAATATGGAAAATCATTCTGTTGTACATTGGGTATGTACAAGTATTCAATTTCCGGTATAAACTCATGTTTTATCTTTTCGGCAAATCCGTTATCCGTAGAGAACACCTTTGAGATCTCCGTTGAGAGTTTAAGATCAAGGTCATAGGTCTCCCTGTGGTTAAAAGAATCTTTTCTGCCGGAAGAATCCCTGAAATCATCTGAATACCATATTGTTTCCCTTGCACCTGCCGAAGGAGCAACGGAAAGGTAATTTTTAATCATGAATGGAATGAAGATTCTTGGATGAAAGTCGGCACGCTGACCATTGATAAGGGAAGTATCCGTATCTTTTCTGTAGAAATCCCTGTATTCAGAGTGAAGATCAAAGTAAAAAGGTGTTCTGCCTGCCTGCTGTCTTGCTTCGTAAAATTCAATGGAAGGAAGGGTTTGTAACGTGGTATCTTTTTGATTAAGTCTTCTTGCAATTATATTATCGTACCAGTCAACGGTCATATTCAGGCTGTTATTTGACCATATTTTATTTAAATTCAGGCTGTTTTTCCGTGTTGTATCATCATAATCATCAAGACTTCTTCCAAAAGTATGGTCAAAATATTTCTGCGTTGTGTTGAATCCCGTATAACCGTCACTGAATTCATGGAGGTAATCTGCATCACTTACAATATCAAGATCAAGCTTTGCCTTCCAGCCTGCACCGAGGTTCTGGTCATTTTTCATCCTTAACCAGTATCGGTCTCTGTTTGTTCGCAAAGGTGTTTCATTATAGCTGAAATCTTTTGTTGCAGAAGTCCCGTCATCAACTTTTCTGTCATTTAAAAAATCATAAAAAAAAGCACCCTTTGACCCGTCATCAAGGACATACCTGTACTCAAAACCGAGTTTTAAACCTCTTTTTCCCATATAATCGCTGTAAATAGTAGCATCAGTGTTCCTTGAAATGGCAAAAAACAATGGCTGTTCATATTCCACGCCTTTTCTATCTGAAAAGGAAGCCCTTGGCACAAGAAGACCGGTCTGCCTTTTTCGTTTTCCCGGGAAAGCAAAAAAAGGTGTATAAAATACAGGCACTTTTTTTGCCCACAGTGTGACATTGCGTGCAAATCCATAACCTTCAATGGTGACTTTTACATTGCTGCCCGTTATCTTCCAGTCAGGATTGTTACCTGAACACGATGTTATGGAAGCCCTGTCACTTAAATAAGTTGCTTTTCCTGTTTTCTGTATTTTATTTCCCTTAAGATAAAAATGATTTTCCTTAATGAATATTGTCCCTCTGTATATAGTGCCAAGTTTTGTTGCAAGGTTAAGGCGTAAGGAGTCACATGTAATTGTGTCAGAGCCTGATATGAGAAGTACGTGACCTGAAGCAAGAACGTCTTTTGTGGCATTGGAAAATTCAGCATAATCTGCTTGAAGTCTTGTTTCTCCGCCTGTTATTACAACGTTTCCCTTTGCAATATACAGATCTTTTTTCTGTAGGTAAGTTGCCTTTACAGCGGAAATATGCCATGAAATATTTTCCGAAGGTTTTTCAAAAGACGAGCACGGTATGGAAAACATAAGAACAGATAGAATAATGCACGCATTTAGAATTGATTTTTTGATTATTATCTTCAGCATTCCTGATCGCCTCTGTAATTTGTTTTGCATTATTGTCTCAAGTCATATCAAGTAAGATCAAGTTTCAATTTGCACAGTATTAAAATTTACTGTATAAAGCCATTTTAGCACTAAAAAGTCAAGTTCTCATATATGATATTAAAATAAGTTTTTTTACAATACACAACTCTCATATTTTAGTTTAACGGTTAAGATTATGTTTATCACCTTTGAAGGTATAGAAGGATCCGGCAAAACAACACAGATGCGGAAAACGGCTGATTTTTTAAAGAATGCCGGATATAAAATTATTGTTACCAGGGAACCGGGGGATACTTTAATAGGCAAAAAGATAAGATCAATTCTCCTTGATCCTGAAAATAAAAATATGTCATATCTCTGCGAGCTGCTTTTGTATGTTGCTGACAGGGTACAGCATCTGCACGAGGTCGTTGAGCCGGGGCTTGCAGCTGATAAAATAGTTTTATGTGACAGATTTATTGATTCCACGATTGTGTATCAGGGTAAAGCAAGGGGCCTGGATACGGATTTAATAGAGAAAATTCACGGAACAGGCACAGGTATATTGGACAGGTTTAAGCCTGATTTAACCGTTTTATTTGATTTAGAACCTGAAACAGGCCTTAAAAGGACATTTAAAGCTTTAAAAAATGGACAGAGAGAAGAAAATGAGACAAGATTTGAGCAGGAAAACATTAAATTTCACGAAAAGGTCAGACAGGGTTATCTTGAACTTGCATTAAAGGAAAAAAGCCGTTTTCTTATTGTAGATGCATCTCTTGAGCCTGATCAGGTTTTAAACCGGATTATAGCAGGCATAAGAGAGCGGTTTCCCTCTATGAAATTGTTGTAATTTGCAGATCCGTCTAATGGTAGTTATATGAAAAAATAAAAGATTCAGGAAATAAAATGAGTTATTCCATACTCGATTCCATAGGAAACACCCCACTTGTGGAGATAAAGAAAATAAATCCTTTTAAGGGGGTAAGAATTCTTGCCAAACTTGAGTACCTTAATCCGGGCGGCTCCATAAAAGACAGGGCAGCCCTTTCTATGATTGAGCAGGGTGAAAAATCCGGAGAACTCTTTCCCGGAAAAACAGTGATAGAAGCAACGAGCGGTAATACCGGTATCGGCCTTGCTCTGATCTGTTCGGTAAAGGGGTATCCTCTTCTTTTAACCATGTCGGAATCGGCAAGTGAAGAGAGAAAGAGTATTTTAAAGGCAAGAGGTGCTGAAATTGTGTTAACTCCCGGGCATCTTGGTTCAGACGGTGCGATAGAAGAGGTTTACAGGCTTGGCAGGGAAAATCCTGAAAAATATTTCATGACAGACCAGTACAATAATGAGGCAAACTGGAAAGCCCATTATCATACAACTGCCATGGAAATATGGAATCAAACCCATGGTGAGATCGATTCCCTTGTCGCTTCCATGGGAACAAGCGGTACCTTAATGGGGCTTTCAAGAAGGCTTAAGGAGCTTAATCC
>WFQS01000583.1 GCA_015486915.1 Desulfobacteraceae bacterium | reverse complement strand
TTTCTATTGACAGGCTAAGTTGTAAAATCAGTCATTGGAATGATTAAATTTTTGTAGCAAGGAGGAGTTATGCTGCCTTTTTATAAAAAATATCTCTATATAAACCTAAATGACAAATCATACGAAATTGTTCCGATTGAGGAGTCGGTTTTAAAAAAATACGGCGGCGGGAAAGGCATTGGAACATATCTGCTTTACAAACTTAATCCCGTTGGAGTTGACCCGTTCGATGAGAAAAACCACTTAATTATCAATGTAGGACCTGCCGGAAGTGCCAAGGTTTGGGGCGCTTCACGATACGGCATATACACAAAAAGCCCTCTAACCAACTGTTATCTGGATTCCACATCCGGGGGGCACGTCGCAAAATATGTAGATAAAACGGGATACGATGCCATAGTGATAAGAGGAAAATCAGATAAACCGGTATTTTTGGAGATAAACGACAAAGAGATTATATTTCACGATGCATCGGACATCTGGGGTAAAGATACATACGTTTCTGAAAATACACTAAAAGAACGCTCAAAAAATTCAGACTGCGGTGCTTGTGTCATTGGACCTGCGGCTGAAAACCTAATCAGATTCGGTTTGTTGAAAAATGACTACTGGCGCTCAATCGGAAGAGGTGGTGTCGGCAGTGTGTTCGGCAGTAAAAAGCTGAAAGGCATAGTGTTTTACGGAGAAACCGAAAGACCCATTGGTAATAAGCAGAAAATTGAGGAGTTATACAAAAAATATTTAAAAGAGAGCAGGGAAAGCGCTGAGGTTAAAAAATATAGAACCTGGGGCACACCCTCCGGCGTTCCCGCTTTAAATAAGATAGGGGCGTTTCCAACACAGTATTGGAGAAAAGGTGTGCTGGAAAACTGGGAAAATATAACCGAAACAAAAATGCAGGAGGTATTGGATGTTACACCTAAGGCTTGCGACAGGTGTTTTATAGCCTGCGGAAAATTAAGCAAAACTAAACCCGGCAGCAGATACCCCAATCTTGTTGTGGAAGGTCCTGAGTATGAAACTTTCTACTCGTTCGGCGGTTTGTGTAAGATGACAAATGTTGAGGATATACTCTATCTAAACGATATATGCGATAAACTGGGTATGGATACGATGACAGGCGGAAACCTGGTTGCATTTGCAATGGAAGCATCCGCCCTTGGAAAAACAGATGAAAAATATGAGTACGGAAACGTTGAACATGCGGCGGATTTACTCAAAAAAATAGCCTACAAAGAAGGAATAGGAGAAATACTGTCTCAAGGCATCAGATATGCATCAAAATATTTCGGTTTGGAGGATATTGCCATACACGTTAAGGGCATGGAGCCGGCAGGATATGACCCAAGAGCGCTTCCGGGAACGGCACTTGGTTACGCAACCTCACCAAGAGGCGCATGCCATCTGCGCAGCGGGTTTTACAAAGCGGAACTCTCAGGTGTAAGTGATCCGAATAAAACCCAAGGTAAAGCGGCAGAGGTTGCGGATTGGGAAAACTGGTTCTGCGCATACGACACACTTATTATATGCCGATTTTACAGATATGCCTATTTCTGGGACGAGATAACCGAGATTTTCCAGGCTTTATACGGAGATGAAAGTATAACCAAAGAAGAGCTTGAAGAAATGTCAAACAAAATAATATCTTTGGCAAAACTGTTTAACATTAGGGAAAATCCTGACAGAATAGACGAGCTTGAAAAATTGCCAGAAAGACTATTTAAAGAACCGCTTGAAAACGGCAAGATAATGGACAAAGAAATATTCGACAATATGCTTAAAGAGTATTACCAGTTAAGAGGATGGAACAAACGGGGCATTCCGCCGGAGATGGAAATTTAAGGGTTCGTGCTGACGATAAGGTGCGCAAAGTGTAAAACCAAGATATTCAAGTACAAAAAGATTGGTAAAGGCAGAATTCTCAGGTGCTGGAAGGAAAGAATAAGCGAAGACTACTCACAAAAAGACGGTAATTTGATTAAATGCGTCTGCGGAGCGGTAATAGGCATTGATGAGGGTTTGTGTATCAAGATGAAACAGGGCTCATTCACAGCCTCCGGCACCTATTCAACAAAACTATGATAAAAGGTATCTATTTTTATATCCACATTCCGTTTTGCTACAAAAAATGTCCATACTGCGCTTTTGTTTCCTATGAAAGACGCTTATCAGCACAGGCATTATATATAAAAAAACTGATTGATGAGATAAAGGGTTTTAAAACATCAAAAATTGTGCAAAGTATCTACTTCGGCGGTGGCACACCCTCAACACTCAAAATCAAGCAGATTGAAAGTGCGTTGGATGCCGTATATTCAAATTTTGCAGTTGATAAAGACGCCGAGATAACGTTTGAATCAAACCCCGTATCGTTAAAAACCGATTATTTAAAAGGACTGAAAAGTCTTGGAATCAACCGTTTAAGCATAGGCATCCAATCTTTTATCGATTCAAAGTTAAACATACTCGGCAGACTGCACAATGGACAAAAAGCCATA
>WFQS01000582.1 GCA_015486915.1 Desulfobacteraceae bacterium | reverse complement strand
GTGTCTCTGTCCATGGCATAAAATCTACCGCAAATGGTCGCAATCCGGCCTGTTCCCTTTTTTGTAATATAGTCTTCAAGCCTTGCGATGAATGCAGCCCCGCTTGTGGGAGAGGTGTCTCTTCCATCAAGGATGGGGTGTATAAAGACCTCTTTAATATCCATTGAGGCTGCAAAGTCAATTAAGGCAAAAAGGTGATTAATATGACTGTGCACTCCTCCGTCGGAAAGAAGTCCAATGAGATGCAGGGCTTTTTTTTCTTTCTTTACCCTGTGCATGACAGAAACCAGGGCTTTGTTTTTAAAAAAAGATCCGTCATCAATGGCTTTATCAATTCTTACAAGATTCTGTAATACTTTTCTGCCTGCACCAATATTCATATGTCCTACTTCGGAATTTCCCATAACACCTTTGGGCAGGCCAACTGCCTCCCCGGAGCATAGAAGTTGAGAGCATGGATAACGGTTCTCAAGCATATCAAGGAAAGGGGTGCTGGCAATTGCAGTTGCATTTCCTTTTTTTTCAGAATTGATACCCCACCCGTCAAGGATAAGAATGCCGTCCACATGCGGGGTATTGTTTTCTTTCTTATCACCTGAAAACTTATTATTTAATGCGGTTTTATTTTCTTTCATTTTAATATTTTTTTCCCTGAAACCTTTTTTTGTGGCTGCCACGGGCAGATCTGAATTCTGTACGGAATATTAACAAAAAAATAAGAATTTTTACATGGGACAAAAGTTAAACATCTTTTTAATACCCGAATTCAGACAGATTAATTCTTAAAGCATCACTCCACAGTCCCTCGATATCGTACAAATCCCTTGTCTCTTCATCAAAAACATGGATGATCACATCGCCAAAATCAAGAAGCGCCCATTTTCCTTCTTTGATTCCTTCAAAGCCAATGGGTGCATTTCCAACGTTTTTCATGGATTTATATATATATTCACCCATTGAACTTACCTGGCGTGCGGAATTTCCCGTCATAATTATAATATTGTCCGTATAGGAAGTAAGGTTATGTACATCGAGAACAATTATATTCTCTGCTTTTCTTGACATGGCTGTATCAATATATCTTTTCAGGTTCTGAATACGGTCTGTTCTTTCTCGTAATTCATTTTTTTCATTTTGGTCATCTGTTTTTATGGATCTGTTTTTTTCGGCAGGAACTGATTTTTCTCCGGGTTTAGAATTTTCTGTCATAGATACAATCCTTTTTCTTTAATTATTTTTTCAACACACGGCTGCACCATGGAACTTATGGAAAGATGATTCTGTACGTTTTTTCTTATCAAGGTTGAAGAAATTGTAATATCAGGAGCGTTATGGACATAAATAGTTTTCATATCAGAATTTAGAAATGACTTTGAATTTCTGTCATAATAATATTTATCTGATATCATATCTTTTATCAAACGGGCAAGATTATTTAAATTTCTTTTTTCTCCTGCCCTGATCATAACTATGACTGGAACGCGACTGAATATTTCAATGGTTTTTTTCCATGTGGGAATATCAAAAAATGCATCTGAACCCATTATCAGAAAGAGCTCTGTTTTATTGTTTTTTTGAAGCTGGTTTATGGTATCTATGGTAAACGACGGGCCTTTGCGTTTAATTTCAATATCCGATGCCACAAGGCCGGGGATGTTCTTGATTGAACATTTTACCATCTTAAGCCTGTCATCTGCTGTTGCAAGGTTAATATTCGGTTTATGGGGGGGCAAAGCTGAAGGGATTACATGGATTTCATTGAGATAAAATTTTTGTTTCACATGGCAGATCACTTTAATATGCCCATTGTGAATGGGATTGAATGTTCCCCCGAAAAGTCCCAGTTTCATGACTTTTGCCTGTGATTTTTAATCTAAAGGCCCTAACCTCGACAAGCCGGAACCCAAAATGATTTTTTTTAATTCTTTCACCAAAAAAACAAGAAAATTAGAATAAAGAGATTAAATTGGGCGATGTCCACAACCCATTTACCTCTCACAATTTCTTGTTTTTGTACAGGAATTGAGGAGTAAGGCACTAAATACCCTAATTCCTTACCTGGCCATTACCAGTTACAACAAATTTAGTAGTTGTCAGTTCTTCAAGCCCCATTGGTCCGAATGCATGGAGTTTTGAAGTGCTGATGCCAATCTCCGCTCCAAGTCCAAGTTCACCGCCGTCATTGAACCGCGTGGAAACATTTATTCCCACCATGGATGAATTCACATTTTTAATAAATTCATCTGCAGTTGTTTTATCCATGGTCACAATGACATCGGTATGATCCGAACCGAATTCTGCAATGTGGTTCATAGCTTCATCCATGGTGTCAACTGTTTTAACGGATAAAATCAGGTCGAGATACTCCCTTGTCCAGTCATCATCATCGGCCTTTGAGATATGGGAAAGAATTTTACAGGTTTTGTCGCATCCCTTGAGCTCCACACCTGCCTCTGCAAATTTTTCAGCCATAACCGGTAGAAACTTTTCCGCAATGTCCCTGTGGACAAGCAGGGTCTCCATGGCGTTGCACACTCCGGGACGTTGTGCCTTGGAGTTAAGACAGATATTTACCGCCTTGTCTATATCTGCATTTTTATCAACATATGCGTGGCAGACACCTTTGTAATGTTTAAGGACAGGAATTGCGGAATTTTTTACGACAAACCGGATAAGGGATTCACCACCCCTTGGTATTACAAGGTCTATCAACTCGTCATAACTCAAAAGATAAGTAATTGCATCGTGGTCTTTTACAGGCAGAACCTGAACGATATTGTCATTAAGTCCAGCTTTGCTTATCGCATTTCCTATGATCTGTCCAAGTATTTTATTTGAAAAAAAGGCTTCTGATCCACCCCTTAAAATACAGGCATTTCCAGCTTTAAGACATAAAGCTGCAGCATCCACAGTAACATTTGGCCGTGATTCATATATCATGGCGATAACCCCGAGGGGGATTCGTTTTTTTGATACTTCAAGACCATTGGGCCTTGTCCATGTTTTTGTTATCTCACCTACTGGATCATCAAGCAGGATAACTTCCTTAAGTCCTTTTACCATGGATTCAAGTGTTTTTTCAGTGATTTTGAGCCTGTCAATCATGGCATCTGACATGTTTTTTGTTTCTGCTGCCTTAAGATCTTTTTTATTCTCACTGTAAATCGCTGCTTTGGATTCTTCAAGGCCGGCAGCTATAAAATCAAGAACCCTGTTTTTTTCATCTGTAGACGCTGTTGCAATACTTCTTGATGCGGATTTTGCATTTTCTGCAATTTCTTTAATGATGGATTGAATGGTCATGGCTATTATTCCTGTTCATAGGTTATTGCAAGGTTATCTCTGTGAATCACATCGTTATAGGGTTTTGAACCCAAAATACTTACGATCATGTCACTTTTATGCCCCATTATGCTGAGAATGTCAACGGATGAGTAATTGGAAAGTCCCTTGCCAATTGTTTTACCGTCACTGGATTTTATTGTCACGGAAGCTCCCATGTTAAAATTTCCCTCAACACGTGTAATCCCGATGGGAAGAAGGCTTTTCCCCTTGTTTACAATGGCATCTTCAGCACCTTTATCAAGGAAAACCGCTCCCATGGGAGAAAGATTAAAGGCAAGCCAGCATTTACGGCTGTTAAGTTTTTTTTCACCCGGAATAAAATATGTGCATTGGGCGCTGCCTGCGCACAGGTCATTTAAAATCTCAGGTTTGAGCCCCTTTGCGATCACCATTGGAATATGTGCCTTGGATAATTTTTTTGCAGCTTTGAGTTTGCTCAGCATGCCTCCGGTACCAAGGTTTCCGGGAATACCGCAGGCTGCTTCTTCCATTTTACCGGTTATTTCAGTGACTTCGGAAATGAGGCAGGCATCCGGGTTGTGTCTTGGGTCCTTGTCGTAAAGCCCGTCAATATCAGTTAAGTTGATCAGGATATCTGCATCCATCAAAAGTGTGATCATGGCTGCAAGATTATCATTGTCACCGAGCTTGATCTCTTCAATTACAACGGTATCATTTTCATTTATCACTGGAATAACACCCCATGACAAAAGTTTGTTAATGGTGTTCCTTGCATTAAGATATCTTTTTCTATTGCTTAAATCATCCTTTGTTAAAAGTATCTGGGCAACTTTACGGTTATATTTTGAAAAAGCTTTATCATAGGCAAGGATGAGGCCTGCCTGGCCAAGGGCTGCTGCTGCCTGTCTTGCAGGAATTCCTTCAGGTCTTTTTTTAAACCCGATTTTTTTTACTCCCGAAGCAATGGCCCCGGATGAAATAAGGATCACCTCAGTGCCATTGTCCCACAGACAGGAGATCTGCCGGCTTATGGTTTCAACTATATCTGTATTGAGCCCGTGATCAAGGGTCAAAACACCGCTTCCAATTTTTACAACCACCCTGCGGGCGTTTTTAATGAAAGATAGGTTGTTATTTGTCATAATTTTTTTTGATTTTTCCGGCCAGTATTGATACGAGGTCTTTTGTCCCCTGTCCCGTTGCAGCGGAAATGGTTAATATGTCGGAGTGAATATTTTTTGCAGAGTCATCAGATTTAACAAAATCACAATAAGCTTTTTTAAAGATTGCAGCTTTTTCATGGGCCCCTGTCAGATCGATCTTGTTTAATACAATAATCTGTTTCTTTGCTGCAAGATTATTGCTGTATTTGAAAAGTTCCGTGTTGATAAGTTTCAAGGCATCAAGGGGAGAATCGGGATTGATTTCGGAGACATCAATAATATGGACAAGAATTCCTGTACGCTCTATGTGCTTGAGGAACTGCGTGCCAAGTCCAGTGCCGTCGTGGGCACCCTCAATAAGTCCAGGAATATCAGCTACGGCAAAGGGCTCACCAAAGTCAGCGGTGACCATTCCAAGACAGGGGGTAAGGGTAGTGAACGGATAATCCGCTATCTTGGGACGTGCCGATGAAATACGGCTTATCAGTGTTGATTTGCCAGCGTTGGGAAGTCCTACAAGCCCGACATCTGCGAGGAGTTTCAGCTCAAGTTTCAGTTCAAACTCTTCTCCCGGCATTCCCGGCTGGGCAAATCTCGGAGTCCTGTGGGTGGATGAAGCAAAACGCTTATTGCCCCTTCCGCCCATACCGCCCTTTGCTATGATGAACTCTTCTCCCGGGTTTGTTAAATCCGTGATTATTGTGCCGGTATTTACATCACTTACAATGGTACCGCAAGGGACAAAAAGTATTTTGTTTTTTCCGTTTCTGCCGTGTTTTTTCTGTCCCTGGCCAGGCTGCCCGTTTTCAGCTTTTATGATTTTTTGACGGCGAAGGTCAACAAGAGTTCTTTTCCCGGGATCAGCCATAAAAATAATACTGCCGCCATTGCCGCCGTCTCCACCGTCAGGTCCGCCTTTTTCAATAAATCTTTCTCGCCTGAAGCTTACGCAGCCGGCACCACCGTTACCTGACTTGACAAGAATAAATGCTTCGTCAATGAACTTCACGCTTCATAAACGCTTACTTTCTTTCTGTCACGTCCAAGCCTTTCATAGGCAACAACACCGTCAATTTTGGCAAAAAGAGTGTAATCCTTACCCAGGCCAACATTGGTTCCCGGATATATTTTAGTTCCAAGCTGTCTTACAAGAATATTTCCGGCAAGAACATTCTGTCCGCCGTATTTTTTCACCCCTCTTCTCTGGGCATTACTGTCGCGTCCGTTTCTTGAACTTCCCGCTGCTTTTTTATGTGACATAAAACATCTCCTTATATTTTTTTTAATGGCAGTTATATACCATTTTATTTATGATTATAGATAATTATCTGTAATTATTCGACCTCATCATGTAAATTTTGGGAAGTGCTTCATATTCGCCTATTTGGGACTGTGTAGCATACTAATGCTATGTGAGCAGGCCAAAATGGGTGAAGATGGAGTGCTGGCCGGATATTTACTAATTACTTTGTATTACAATCTAAGGTCTGCAAAAAGTCTTTATACCTCAATTGAATCAATTTTTACAGCAGTATAGCTCTGTCTATGTCCCCTTGTTCTTTTGTATCCCTTACGGCGTTTGTATTTAAAAACAATTATTTTCTTCTTTTTACCCTGATCCAGGATATGAGCCTTGACCATGGCAGTTTCAATGACAGGTTCTCCAAGTGTTATCTGCTCACCGTCAGAGTACATTAAAACATCATTAAATTGAATCTCACTTCCCTCTTTTCCTTCAAGTTTCTCAACCTGTAAAGTATCACCCTGCTGAACTCTGTATTGTTTACCACCGGTTTTGATTATTGCATACATAAATTATTTCTCCTTTATTTAACCTCTTTTGGGCCCTTGACAATGTTCTTTTTTACTCTCTTTTTGCATCATGCACAAATTGAATCTTAAAAAATACTCAATGTAAACTAGCGACTATCTGCATTTGTGATTTTCCTCCACTCGCTCAAGGAAATTGAACATTTGTAAAGAGCTTAACTTTATGAAGCCTGCCTTTGGGGCAAAGCTGCAAATTGAATTTTAAAAGCTAATGTTTATAAGATGAATCTGGGATTTTGTCAAGGTAAAAGTCTTAGAATCTCACCGCTTTATATCCTCCTGGAACACCTGTGTTGGAAAAAACCATCTGCCAGACCTCGGCCTGCCTTGCCCTGAAAAGTCCTGCACAGGAAAGCAGATAAAATGACCACATCCTGTAGAACCTGTCGTCATAGTTTTTCATTAAACTTCTCCAGGAAACCCTAATTCTATCATACCAGTGCATAAGAGTTTTATCATAATGAACACCAATGTTCTCCCAGTCCTCCATTACAAAAAGTTTTTCACAGCTTTTGCTGATCTGGGACATGGAAGGTGTCATGCCGTTCGGGAAGATATATTTGTTTATCCATGAATCTCCACATACAGCAGAAACATCGTTTCCTATGGTATGCAGGAAAAAAAGGCCATTATCTTTCAGAACTTTTTTGACGGTTTTCATATATTTCCTGTGGTTTTTGTATCCAACATGTTCAAACATGCCCACGGAGACCACCCTGTCGAATTTTCCCTTTAATTTTCTATAATCTAAAAGTTTTATATCAACATCATATCCTGCACAGAAGTGACGTCCAAGATTTACCTGTTGCTGGGATACTGTGATTCCAGTGATCCTGGCATGATATTTTTCAGCTGCATATCTCGCAAAGCCGCCCCATCCGCAGCCTATGTCAAGTACATCCATACCCGGGCGTAAATCTATTTTACGGCATATCATTTCAAGTTTGTTTTCCTGGGCCTGATCAAGGGTTTCAGTTTCTTTTCTCCAATAAGCACAGGAATAGCACATATATTTATCTAACATAATTGTAAAAAGGTCATTGCCGATATCATAATGGTGCTTTCCAACTGTGAATGTCCTTTTCCCTGCCTGCCTGTTAAAAAATTTTGCAATCAGTATTTCATAGAGAACAGGGAAATTTTTTTTAATTTTTTTATCGAGCCTTGCACTAAGGACTCTGTGAATAAATTGATCAAGCCTTTCACAATCCCACCAGCTGTCCATGTAAGATTCACCAAGCCCGAGAGAACCCTGGGCCAGGACTCGCTCGTACATCCTTTCATTGTGGACTTGTATATCCCATGGATTGCTGCCGTTAATTTCAACTTCTGCAAGATTTAATAGTTTTTCAAAAGTATTTCTGTATTTAGATAAAGACATAAATATTCTCCTCCTGTACTTAAAAAAAACAGTATATCACAAATTAATTCCTGTTCAAACAGAATCAAACAGGATATTAGAATAAAAATATGAAATTTTTAAAATATATAACGAACGTCAGAACACTTTTGGGCTGTCTTGCAGTATTCGGATCAGCCTTCTTTTTTTATTTTGCAACTGTCATTATCAAGTGGTCAAAACTTGCAGGACTTACCATTGACCCCGCCATGTTTGCACTTTCGCGCTTTTTTTTGGGATTTATTATTGTAATTTCTGTTATGGTTATTCTGAAAAAGAAAATTGTTATAAGAAAAAAACGACTGCTCATTGGCCGTGCTCTTGGGAATACCATTGCAGTGTACTGTTTTTTCAAGGGGGTGGACACTACCTCGGTTGTCCAGGCTAATATCCTGAATATGACGTATCCCCTGTTTATTGCAGTTTTTTCGTGGATTTTTTTAAAAGAGCAAAGGGATTTGATTGCAATTATCATTGTTATTATTGCTTTTGCAGGAATCTGTTTGATTCTGGCTCCATCTGCCATGTCATCGATGTCCTATAATCTTAATTCCATGTGGGGGCTGGCATCGGGAATCAGCGCGGCAGTGGCTATAATATATCTGAACTTGTCAAGACAGGAACATGATACATTTACTATTCTTTTGTTTATGTTCGGCATTGGAGGTTTTGTACTTTTCTGCCTGTTTTTTGATAAAATTATTGTTCCGGATGCAGCAGAATTGAACTAT
>WFQS01000581.1 GCA_015486915.1 Desulfobacteraceae bacterium | reverse complement strand
TTTATTGTTCATGCTGCTGAGACTAAAAGATTTGGCTGCACATTGATAATTGATTTAAATGCTGTTCCTGCAAGGCTTGCCGGCCATCTTATAGAACCATGTATTGATCTTCTTGATCCGCATAACCTTGATCTTGCATGTGCGTTGGCCAAGATTGACGGGGCGCTTCATATACTGGCTTCAAGCATATCCCTGCGGGGATTTGCATGCCTTCTTGACGGAAAATCCATACAGGGTGAAAATATGGCCAGGGGTGCGCGTTACAACTCATCTCTGAGATTTACTGCTGAACAGAAAAACATTATTGCTGTTGTTGTATCTTCGGACAGACCTGTATCCATTATTAACAGAGGAATTGAAATGAATGCCCTGCATGAGTGGGGGCCTCTTCCTGAAACTCCTTTAAAAACTGAAATTTTAAAAGAACATTTTAAGGGGTATTTTAATGAGTAAAAATAATCTTCAGCACGCAGATAATCATATTCACGAAAATGATGAATATATCCATTCCCATAAGCACGAGCATGATCATCATGGCCATTCCCATACTCACTCACACGGTCATGATCACCATGGTCATGACCAGCACAAAAATACTGGAAAAGAACTTAGTTTTGAGGAAAAACTGCTGGTTCTTTTCCAGCACTGGATAGAGCACAATGACAGTCACAAAGACAATTATATATCCTGGGCCAAAAAAGCTGAAAATGAAAATCTCTCCGATACTGCAGCCCTGCTCATGGATGCGGCCGCAGCATCTGACATCATAACGGAAAAGCTTGAGAAGGCTTTAAAGACACTTGGAAAATAGCTGCAGGTTACATTTTGATTTTTTTTCAAAATTGATCTTCCTGCAGGGGATTTAATCGGTGAGAACCTTTTCTATTCTTTCAATTGCCCAGTCTATTTCTTCTTTTGTGATCACAAGTGGAGGGGCAAATCTTATGACATTATCATGGGTTTCCTTGCAAAGCAGCCCTTTTTCCATGAGTTTTTCGCAAAATGATCTTGCTCCTCCGGCCTCTTTTTTTAATTCCACGGCAATGAGAAGGCCTTTGCCACGAATTTCACTGATACGGGGGGATTTGATTCCTTTAAGTTTTTTTTGGAAATAATCACCTGTTTCCGCGGCATTCTCAATTAAATGTTCGTCAAAAAGGACTTTCAGTGCCTCCCTTGCAACGGCACATGCAAGGGGGTTGCCGCCAAAGGTGCTGCCATGGTCGCCCGGCATGAAGACTCCGAGAAATTCTTCATTGGACAGAACTGCGGATACAGGATAGCATCCACCTGAAAGCGCCTTGCCAATCAGTGTTACATCGGAAACAATTCCTTCATGCTCTTCGGCAAAAAGTTTGCCTGTTCTGCCGAGTCCCGTTTGAATTTCATCGAGAACCAGGGCTATGTTTTTTTTTGTGCATATTGCCCTTACCTTTTTCAGGTAACCTGCAGGGGGGACTATTACACCTGCTTCTCCCTGGATTGGCTCCACCATGAAAGCAACTGTATTTTCCGTGACAGCATTTTCCAATGCTTCTGCATCACCAAAGGGAATGGTTTTAAATCCCGGGGTAAAGGGCCCGAATCCATCTTTGTACTGTTTTTCGGTGCTGAAACTGATAATGGTCAATGTCCTGCCGTGGAAATTGTTCTCGCAAACAATGATCTCAGCTTTATTTTCAGGAACGCCTTTTACTTTGTACCCCCATTTTCTCACGGCTTTTATTACGGTTTCAACGGCTTCGGCACCGCTGTTCATTGGCAGAACCATGTGAGAATTGGTCAGTTCGCAGATATCCCTGTAAAAAAGTGACAGCTGGTTATTCCTGAATGCCCTGGAAGTGATGCAGAGCTTTTCCGCCTGTTCTTTCAGCTTTCCAACAATTCTTGGGTGGCAATGTCCCTGGTTTACAGCTGAATATGCGGCAAGGCAATCCATGTATTTCCTGCCTTCCACATCCCAGACCCAGATTCCTTTTCCCCTTTCAAGTACAACATCAAGGGGTTTATAATTTTTTGCACCAAGTTTATTTTCCAATTCAATTATTTCTTTTGTATTCATTCTTTAATCTCCTTTTTTTATGGGAATCGGCACTGCATTTTTTTTGATGGATGTTTTTAAAATGCAGGATAGAAAAATATTTTTTCACACTATTCAACACTGTGTATAATTATTTCAGAAATGTCAATTCTTGAAGTTAAAAATTTAAATATGTCATTTATCTTTTGTTTTGCCGGGAATTATAAAGGAATAAAGCTGGGAGACAAGCATGCCTGTCATCATCAATATACACCCGGTAATTGCCCGGGATGAGAGAACTTCATTGAGGATCAGCCAGCCTCCTATCGCCGCGATCACGGATTCAAGGCTCATGAGAATTGCAGCATGGGCGGGATGGCTGTTCTTCTGTCCATAAATCTGCAGTGAATAGGCAATTCCAACGGAAAAAACACCCCCGTAAATTATTGGAATCCCTGCCATCCATATACCGTTAAGTGTTATTTTTTCAAAAAGAACAGCAATAATCAGGCTTAAGGAGGAGCACAGGAAGCATTGAACAAATGCCAGTCTCAC
>WFQS01000580.1 GCA_015486915.1 Desulfobacteraceae bacterium | reverse complement strand
GTGCACATTCTCAGATCTTGTCACCCTGCTCATGTGTTTTTTTGTTCTTATGTTTGCAATGAGTTCAACCCAGCAGGAAACCTTCAAGGAAGTTGTAGATTCCCTGCGCAGCGCCCTTGGCACACAGGCTGTGCCAGAAGCCGGAACAAGAGAAGGACTTGTAATGCATGCGGTTCCGTCTGCAAGCAAGGAAGAAACACCACAGCTTGACGAACTTGGCGGAATGATTAAAAAGGAGATGAATGATATTGTAAGCCAGGTAAATGAACTGGTCCTGTTTAACAAGCTGGGAGGTCTTGTAAGTGTCAGCAAAAGTGACGATGGTGTGGTCATAACCCTGTCAAATATGCTTTTGTTTCCAAGAGGGGAAGCAGTACTTTCCGGAAGAGGAGATGAAATTTTAAGAAAGGTTGCAGCGGTTCTGTCTCAACTTGCCTACCATGTCAAGGTAAAGGGGTTTACTGACAATTTTCCTGTACACAGCAGAAAATATCCCTCGAACTGGGAGCTTTCCGCTGCAAGGGCGTGCGCTGTGGCAAGACTGCTCATAAAACAGGGCGTTAATCCTGAATTGATTTCTGCAGAGGGTTATGCCCAGTACCATCCAATTGCCACCAATGATACTGCAAAGGGCAGGGCCAGAAACAGGCGTGTGGAGATTGTTTATGAAAGGGATAGTATTGCCCGTTCTTTTGCAGGCATGAAAACGGGAAAATAGGTTTACATTGTCCAATTAAATCCTGAGATGGCAGTGGATATCATATCCTGAGTTTTTTCAAGGCCTCTTACACCTGAGTTTTCTCAACTCCTCTGATACTATTTTCTTTAAAGTTTCTTCAGGAACATTTTTTTTTATTCCCGGGCATGAACCTGCCATGGCGTTCCAGTTTTCAGGATGTTTGACAATGGCCTGTATAAATGGCCATGCCCTGCACATGTATGGTTTTACAGGATGTATGGTGCACTGCTTTTCCATGTCAAAAAATATGCATTTCCCGTTTTCACCCTGTGACAGGACATACCTTGTGCCGGACATGTCGCAGAATTTTGAAATAAATTTTTCAGTTTCAACATTTATATAATCTGCAATATTTTCTATATCATGATCAGTAACATAGGTGCCGCCGAATCCCGTGCAGCATTCTCCGCATTGCCGGCATTGGAAAATATCATTGCCTGTATTAAATTCAGAACCCATGCCTTCCCTCCATTGCCCGTTGCAGAGTTACCTGGTCAACGTATTGCAGATCGCCTCCCATTGGAACTCCCGAAGCAATTCTTGTTATTTTTATTCCAGTGTTCTTAAGGCTGTCTGAAATATAGGAAGCAGTAGCTTCACCTTCAACATCGGTTCCTGTGGCAATAATTATTTCTTTTACCTCAGCAGATTTTGCCCTGAATAACAGTTCTTTCAATCTTATTTCATCAGGACCGATTCCGTCCATTGGGGAAAGTGCACCGCCGAGGATATGGTAGAGGCCTGAATATGAGCCTGATTTTTCAATGGCAGCCATATCTGCAGGGTTTTCAACAACGCAGATAACAGATTTGTTCCTTGCGGGATCACTGCATATTCTGCATCTGTCCCTGTCACTTAAGGCAAAGCATACCGAACAGAGTTTTACCTTTGCCTTAAGTTCAAGAATATTTGATGCCAGTGCCTCGGCCTCTGAATATGGTGCATGAAGAAGGTATAGGGAAAGACGTTCACCTGTTTTTCTGCCTATACCGGGAAGCCGGGAAAAACTTTTGATAAGTTTGATAATGGATTTTGGATAATGATTCATTTCTGTGTTTATGAAAGCCCTGGAATATTCATTCCGCCAGTGAGCTTGTTCATCTGGGATGATACCATTTCCTGGGATTTGTTCAAAGCATCATTTACAGCGGCGAGGACGAGATCTTCAAGCATTTCAATATCTTCAGGGTCAACAACCTCTTTTTCAATGGCAATTGCTTCAATTTTCTGTCCTCCGTTTGCAATCACTTTTACCATGCCTCCGCCGGCAGTTGCCTCAACAGTTTTTGTTTTGAGTTCTTCCTGCATCTTCAGCATTTTTTTCTGTAATTTCTGGGCCTGTTTCATCATTGACCCCATATTCCCCATATTTTTCATTTTAATTTCCTTAAT
>WFQS01000579.1 GCA_015486915.1 Desulfobacteraceae bacterium | reverse complement strand
GTTCAATAATAGCCCGGTCAATTATTTTTTTAACATCAATAATTTCTTCAACGCATGAAATCATTGGAATGAGAAGCTTGATAGTACCAAATGCAGCTGCTCTTAAAACAGCTTTTATCTGGGTTATGAAAATTTCCGGCCTGCTAAGGCAGAATCTTACAGCCCTCATCCCAAGAGCAGGATTTGCCTCTTCAGCACATTCTGCATATGATACAACTTTATCACCGTTAATATCAAGTGTCCTTATGGTAACAGATCCAGGTGACAGCAGTTCGACAACTTCCCTGTACTTGTCAAAAAGCTCTTCCTCTGTGGGAAATCTTTTAATATCAAGATAAAGGAATTCAGTCCTGAAAAGCCCCACACCATCGGCGGCATTATCTTTAACTGAAACTACCTCCTCAACCATCTCAATATTTGCCATGAGGTTGAATTTTTCGCCGTCCAGGGTAACTGCAGGCAAATTCATTTCCCTGGCAAGTACAGCACGGTATCTCTCATACTCCGCACTTTTCTCTTCATATTGGAAAAAAGTATCTTCATCAGGGTTTATTATAACAATGCCGGATGATCCATCCACAATAAGGATATCATCGTGCTTAATGGAGGTCGTTGCTTTTTCAAGGCCGAGAACCGCTGGAATGTGTAAAGATTTTGCAATAATACCGGTGTGGGAATCTTTCCCTCCGCGGTCGGTTACAAAGCCTTTAATTCTTTCAAGTTTGATCTGGCTTGCATCTGCAGGAGAAATATCATGGGCAACAAGAATGACACGTTTATTTATATCAGAAATTTTGATATCCTGTGCGCCCACAAGATGGCGCATAACCTGCTCAGAAACCTGAACAATATCGGCAATCCTTGACTGGAGATAGGAATCATCAAGAGCCTGGAACATTGTTCTTACCTGGCGTGAAACTTTTTTAAGAGCCCATTCAGCATTGATCCCGTCTTTTTTTATTATTTCAATGGTTTTGCCATAGAGCATTTTATCTTTAAACAAAATCATATGGGTCTCAAGGATATCAAGTTGAGAACCAAAATCGCCATTCAGGGATTTTATTATTGCTGCATGCTCTTCCTTGGCCTTTTTTACTGCAGTTTTAAACCTGTTGATTTCAGCCGGCACCCGGTTTTGAGAGATGAAATATCTTTTTATGATATCCACACCTTCCCGGTCAACAATATAGGCTTTTCCTATGCATATGCCCGGCGATGCATTTATGCCATGTATAATTATCTGCCTGGATTTTTCTTCACTCATCTATATTCTCTCCAAAACCATTTTCAATAAGCTGAAGAATAGAATCAAGCAGATTGATATCATTTTCAGATTCAACCTCCAGCATGAGAATGCTGCCCTTATGCCCTCCAATGGATAGTATATCAATAATACTTGATGCGTCAGCCTTATTGTCTCCAGACTCAATCCATATAGTTTTTTCAGCTTTTTGTGCAAGTTTTGCGATCATGGCCGCAGGCCGGGCATGTATTCCAAGATCATTTTTTATGGTAACTTCACGTGATAATAATTTATTATATGTCAATTCAGATGTCGCTTTTAAAAATAAATTTATAGCTGATACAATATATCTTCAATGGTGAAATGTCAATAACCCAAGTTTACATGTCACAGCAGGCAGACCGGAATCTTCCAAATTGACTATCCTCAATATCTATGTTAATTTATTTACAATAGTTATTTTTGAAATGCATCAATTTTACCATAGGAGAAGAAAAATGGGTACAAAAACGCTAATATTTGGTAAAAGCACCTGACCATTTACAAACGCTGCTCGTGAAGCATTTACAAAGGATCAAATTGATTTTGAGTATATTGATGTTGTAAAGGAACCTTCGGAACTTGGCAGAATGCTTGAATTTTCCAATGGAAGCAGAACCGTACCAGTAATAGTTCAGGACGACAAGGTAACATTAGGATATAAAGGCAAGGGCTGAAAGGTTAAAATTAAGGGCTTGTAAGCCTGAACAAAAACATTATCGAAAATAAACGGAAAAAAGAAAATAATGAAACCTGAGTTTCTTATAAATGATTTTAAAAGCGGTGAATCATGGCGGCTTTTCAAAATTATGGGAGAATTTGTTGAAGGGGTTGATTCTCTACACGGAATAGGTCCTGCAGTAACAATCTTTGGTTCCGCAAGAACCCGGCCTGAGCATCCCTATTATGAAAAAGCAGAAGAAATTGCCTTTCTCCTCGCTAAAGCCGGATATGCTGTTATTACTGGAGGCGGAGGCGGCATTATGGAAGCCGGGAATAAAGGAGCTCAAAGGGGCGGGGCAAAATCCGTCGGCCTTAACATTAATATCCCCTTTGAACAGATTCCAAATGATTATGCTGATATCAAACTTGAATTCAAATATTTCTTCATACGAAAGGTGATGTTTATAAAATATGCCATGGCATATGTGATAATCCCCGGAGGATTCGGCACCCTTGATGAAATGTTTGAGGCTGTCACCCTGATTGAAACCCAGAGGATCAAGCCCCTCCCGGTTATCCTTGTGGACAGTGACTACTGGGGAGGACTTTTAGACTGGATAAAGTCCCGTCTCCTGAAAGAAAAAATGATATCACAGAAAAACCTTGATATCCTGCAGATCATTGATGATCCCGGAGAAATAGTAGATATCATTGCACAATTTCATAAAACTGAAATGCAAAAAAAATGAAACATATTCAAAATATGGAGTTAATGAATATGCTTAAATTTTTTGGGGAAATAATATGCGGTCTTTTCAGGGAAGCTTTTTATCCCGAGATCTTTTTTGATTTTCTTTACAAGCTCTTCAATGGAATCAAACCCGTTTTTTCCCGACATAAATTTTGAGAACATTTCCCCCCATGAATTCATATATATGACAGAACATTCAAATATTTTTTTCATATTTCTCGGCACGGCAAAGTTCATGGAAATAAATAAAGAGTTAATTATCTCTTTTTCGAGTAAAACATTAAATTCCGTATCATACAGATCCTGACTGAAAAATTCATTAAGTGCATTAAAAAGGTTTCTGATATCATCATATGTCACAGGTGTTGGGTTGGGGACAAGATTAATTAGCGTGCGTTTAGAATAAAATTTGCTATGAATAAGCCAGGCTCCGATTTCTTCTATGGTTCTTGCTTTTTTCAGTATTTCTTCCCTGTGACGGGAGATTTTCCCCGATTTATGCATAAGCTCCCAGAATATTGTTTTTTTCCTGTCTTGACAGAATTTAAGGTTCAGGCTCTGGAAATGATCATTATTTTTTGATATCAATAGAATTTTTTTAATTTTACCGGGTTTGTCTGCAAACTGAACAGACATTTTACGGCCAAGGGCTGTTGTATCTTCAGGCTTAATCAGGGAATCCTGCCCGGAATCTGTGTTTAACCTGTGCCTTATCCTTTTATATGTATCTACCATATATTTTTCTATTCTCATGCTTAATTTCATTATGCTGTCATACTGCCAGTGCTGAAACCCGCCGAATTTAAAGACACTCTCCATTTTCCAGTTCCATTTCTCCATGCAGTGCATAATAAAAAATTTTCTTAATCCAAAAACACCGCTGTTGACATCTGAAATTGATGCTATCCCCGTTTTTAAAAAAAAACAGAGCTGGATAAATCTTATTGCCTCAGTATTACCGGACTGATCATAGTATTGGATAAGGCTGACAAGAAGAATATAATATGGATCATTATCTGATAATTCAAAATACAGTGCCGGGTTCATCCATTTTTCCTTAAATAAATTGCATAAAAGAGGTTTCTTACCCGACTGGTCAATGAACTGTTCAAGAAGAGAAATTTTAATCACTGATTTAAAGGGACTTTTAAGCCATTTAAACATCTGCCAAATGGAAGCTCCAAGATATTCTCCTGCGGGAATATCGTGTATATCACCAAGATCGATATACCGGCATGAAGCAGGTTTTATACAGATCATTGAATAAAGCTTATCGTAATATTTTCTGCTGATGGAAACGGGAACAGCACACCAGAACGGAAGCTTTCCAGCCACATAAATCATTGTCCTGTAAAATTCTTCCTTTAGTATTTTCCCCTGGGCAGAGCCGGAGCTTTCCACACTTGAAGTCCCGAAATCGTCCATTTTTACTTTTTCAATATCCACAACAAAAAAATGAATCTCAATGTTAAATGCAGCCAGTGCCCATTTTTCAAGTTTATCAAGCTTTTTCTGAAATTTTAATCTTAATTTTCCTTTATAATCATTATCACGTACGCAAACCCAGTAATCAATATCAGATTCAGCAGACTGGGCAATGGACCCTGTACTTCCAATGGTAAAAAGAC
>WFQS01000578.1 GCA_015486915.1 Desulfobacteraceae bacterium | reverse complement strand
GTCCCACAATTATATTATGGTCGTTGGCATAATCATTATTGGAAGCAGTTATATTATCACCTGACCTCTCATATCTTCCAATAAGGGCAATAGAAGGGTAATAAGCGCTTTTTATTAGTTTAACCCCAAGATCAGCCGTTTGCACGGCAAGTTTTAAATGTTTCAGTTCAGGCCGTTTGTTTACAGCTGTTTTAAAAAGAACGGGAAGTTTATAATCTTCCTGCAATGAATCAGCAGATTCCCTGATTTTAATTTTATCCGTGATATTTCTTGATAAAACAGTATTAAGGGCGGCAAGGGATATTGAGACACGGCTTAATGCCTTAACTCTGTTCTGACGGGCCTGGGCAAGGGCAACCTTTGATTTTAAAAGATCATTGTAGGGAACCACTCCCTGGTTATAAATTGCCTCTGCATCATGGACATGGGCCTTGAGCTGTTTTACCTCCTCATCTGCCACCTTCAGGGCTTTACGTGTCAAAAGCACTTTAAAAAAAGCTGTTTTAGCCTGTTCGGCAACGTCAAGAACCGCCTTGTCCCTTACAATTTTACTTATATCCATACCAAGGGCTGCAATTTTTCGCCTTGTTGTCAGGGCAAAGCCTGTGAACACAGGCTGGGTAATTGTTAAATCCCAGGCAAAATTATTATTTGGCCCAATGGCATAGGGTAGTCCTCCAAACACTGCAAAGGGGGCATCATTTAAATGATTATACGAATACGAAGAGGTGAGTTTCGGAAAAAAATCCGAGTCTGCACTTTTCTCTTTCTGAAAAGCAGCTTTCTCCCTTTCTTCTGCCTGCCTGATAAGAAAATTGTTCAAAATTGCTTCATCCACGGCAGTTTTAAGGGTCAATGGTTTTTCATCAAATGTGTTTTTTTTATTTTCAGCTGCACAGGGAAAGGCAAATCCTGTAAAAAGAAAAATTATTAATAGAAAAAAGAAAATACGTTTTGTTTTCAATTTCACATGTCTTTTTATTTTTTCAATAATTTTTGTCATTTGTAAATTTTGCCTCCTGCTGTTTTGATTCTGCTGTTTTGCTCTTTTCCTGAGTCCCGGTGCAGAGCCCATTTAAAAATATTTCAAGTATGGATTCTGCATTTTCAGGGTAGGGGTGCTCATCGGGATTTTCAAGCCACAAAAACAAAAATGCATTGGTCATGGCATCAATTGCAAGGGCAAGACAATAAGGGTCATTACCCCGTGTAAATACACCGTTTTCAATGCCGTCCTTAAAAACGGAAGCAAGAAGATCCAGGGTCTTTTTGTGCTTATCCCTTATTTTCCTGTCAATACCTGTTTTAAAATTAAAGCCTGTACCATGGGTTTCTGCAAAATAAAGCCGGACTATCGAGACCTTTGAAGTGAATATATCTCCCTTGACTTCAATATAATTTTTAATTTTTTCAATCTCGCTGCCGGGCTCTTCAATGGCTTTTACAAGGACATTATGAAATTCATCAGCCTGTTCCATAATAAGAGCTCTGTATAAATCTTCTTTATTCTTAAAAAATTTATAGATGGTGCCAATGGCAAATTCAGCTTTCTGCGCTATTTTACGCATGGAAACATTGTGATATCCGTTTTTTGAAAAAAGTTTCAGCGCAGCCTTGAGCATATCACTGCGCTGCCGGAGTTTTTCCCTTTCCCGGCGGGATAGCGTCCCTGTCTGCATTTTTTAGAGCCTTTTTTAAATTTTAAATTTTTAATTTATATTTTTATGATCGTCTGCACTTGCAAAAAATGCAGACGACCATGACAGTCTGACATAACATTTCATATTATGATGAACGGTTCACAATATGTACGCATAGTTCAAATGTCAAGAAAAAAGGCAGGAAAATGGGGTGCGGGCATCGCTCGTTTTAGGAATGTAAAGTTATTTTACTTCATATTGAAATCTGTCCATTAATTTTTTCATATTCATCTCCTTTAAAGTACCTTTAATCATAAAAGTTTGATTATTCATCAGAATTTTTGATTCTTTGAGGCCGTCTGCGAGTTTCAGGACCGGCCTCATGGTTATTATTCTGATTTTGATTTAAGTTCCCACGTTTTCCACAGATAATAAATTACAGGTATAATAATAAGAGTCATCACAGTTGAGGTGACAAGGCCTCCAACCATTGGTGCTGCAATGCGCTTCATTATCTGGGAGCCTGAACTGGACCCGTACATTACCGGCAACAGACCGATTAAAGTCGTGGCTGTTGTCATTATTAAAGGACGAACTCTTTCAACGGCACCCTCAATGACCGATTCATTAAGATCCCTTGAAGAATTCATCTTTTTTAAACGTTTTTTCCTGGAAAAAACCTCGTCAAGGTAAACAAGCATGACGATTCCCGTTTCCGTGGACAGTCCTGCAAGGGCAATGAATCCAACACCCACTGCAACGGACATGTTGTAATCAAGCAGATATATCAGCCATATCCCGCCGATGAGGGCAAAGGGGATACTTGCCATGACGATGACAACCTCGACGATATTGCTGAAATGCAGGTAGAGAAGAATGAAAATAACAAGAAGGGTAAGGGGGACAATGACATTCAATGTTTTCCTTGCCTGTTCCATGTATTCATACTGCCCTGACCAGACAATGGAATATCCCGCAGGCAGTTTCAGCTTTTCATTTAGAATTTTTTTCGCTTTTTCCACATAGGTGCCGACATCCACATCTTTAAGGTCAACATAAACCCAGGCGCTACGCTTTGAATTTTCACTTTTAATTCCTGCAGGCCCTTTATGGATGGAGATATCTGCAAGCTCCGTCAGGGGAATCTGGGCACCGGACGGTGTTGGCACCATGACCTGTTTTATCATTTCTATATTGTCCCTTAACTCACGTTTATACCGTAAATTCACCGGATATCGCTCAAGTCCTTCCACAGTATAAGTAACGTTCATTCCACCGAGGGCTGTCTGGATAATATCCTGGACATCCTGAACAACAAGTCCGTATCTTGCAATGCTTTTTCTTTTGATTTTCAGATCAAGATAATTTCCCCCTGTAACACGCTCGGAAAATACGGAAAGCGTTCCCGGCACGTCTTTAAGTGCTGATTCAATCTGTTCACCAATCCCGGACAACGTCTGAAGATCCGGTCCCATAATTTTAATACCCACCGGCGTTTTAATCCCGGTGGAAAGCATGTCTATCCTGGTTTTTATGGGCATGGTCCAGGCATTGGTAAGACCTGGAAATTTCACCGCCTGATTCAGATCACTGATAAGCTCTTTAATTGTTAAATACCTTTCCTCAGGCAGCAGCCATTTAAACGGCAGTTTTAATATGCCGGGCCAACTGGAGAAAAACCTCTTGATCTTTTTCTTTCGCCATTCATGGATTATCCTGCCGTGTATTTTTTCAGGCCAGATCCATGTCAATGGCTTTTTTATCCATCCAGGCCAGTTCGAAAAAAACCGGTGCTTTATAATTATCTGATACTGAACCTTTGGTCTTAACCGGATGATCGTTTCCATCATGGAAAGGGGAGCAGGATCGGTTGAGGTCTCTGCACGGCCTATTTTCCCGAGAGTACTTTTCACCTCGGGAAATCTCTTGATGATTTTATCTGTCTGCTGGAGAAGCTCTTTTGCCTTTGTAATGGAAATACCAGGAAGCGTTGTGGGCATGTACAGAAGATCTCCTTCGTTCAAAGGAGGCATAAACTCGCTGCCCACATGGGTCATTGGATACCAGCTGATACCGATGGCAATAAGGGCTATTAAAACGGTTGTTTTTTTCCATTTCAAAACAGTTGTTATTACGGGAAGATAAAGTTTCATCAAAAAAAGGGTCACAGGATTTTTTTTCTCAGCAATGATTTTCTGGGAACAAAGGCAGAAATAAAGAAAAATGGAAATTCCAAAGGCAAATACAAGACTTAACTCAGGAAGATGAAAGCCAGCAAGTCCTGCAGCTATAACGGCAAGGGGAGGGCCTGCAATGGCCGTTAGCCATATTTTTAATTTTTGTTTTTTAGGAAGGGTGGGGTCAATGGGGACC
>WFQS01000577.1 GCA_015486915.1 Desulfobacteraceae bacterium | reverse complement strand
CTCTTAATTCTTATTTTTTTGTTTTTCTGGCAAAAGAATTAAAAATAAATTGTTCTGGTTCTGGCTTGTCCAGGTTAGGCTTTGCCGGTTATGTAAAAGCTAATATTTATACTCAGGTGGTTTTAATGAAAAAATTTTTGGTTTTTGGCGTGTTTATTTTTATAATTTTACCTTTAACCTGGTTTGCAGTAAATGAGTTTGAAGGCAAAAAACCCCAAATCAGTATAAAACTTCCATCATTGTATCTTAACAGGTCCTATGAAATGATAGTTTCTGCATCTGATAAGGGTACAGGGCTGAGAAA
Source organism: Desulfobacteraceae bacterium (assembly GCA_015486915.1). The sequence continues at coordinate 3,824 of WFQS01000577.1, read as the reverse complement.
TATCAGGGTTTCCATAGAACAGAACGGAAAAGAAAAAGTTCTCTTAAATAAAAAGTATCCCCTTAAAAGATACAAAGGCTTTTTTCTGGGGTCCGGGGTATTTAAGGCTTTATTTAAAATTCCCGTGGAATCCTGGAAATACGGTATGAAAGACGGACCAGCCGTTTTTAAAATATCCGCACGTGATTATTCCTGGAGGGGATGGAATAATGGGAACTATGCAGATAAGGAAATAAAACTTGTAATTGATACAAAAGCTCCTGAAATTGAGATACTTACCAAAAGACATAATATCACACGGGGGGGGACAGGACTTGTTATTTACAGACTATTTGAAGATGATTTAATAAGCGGGGTTATGGTTGGTAAAAATTTCTTCCCGGGATATTCAGGAGCCTTTGATGACAAAAATATTTTCATGTCTTTTTTTGCTTTAAGTTATAAACAGGGACCAGGAACCAAAATAGTTGTTGAGGCAAAAGACCCTGCAGGGAATATTTCAAAAAAAGGATTTTATCATTATATAAAAGATCGCAAATTCAAGCATGATGTTATTCATATTTCCGATGGCTTTCTCACGAGAAAAATGCCTGATTTTAACCTTGGAGCAAAGGAGGCATCTTTTGCTTCTTACAAAAAGCCCCTGCTTAAGAAATTTTTATATATCAACCGTATTTTAAGAAAAGAAAATGTTGTAACCGTGTTAAAACCCGTTGTAAATACCGAACATAAAATTCTGTGGAAGGGCGTTTTTAAAAGGCTTCCGGGATCGGCAAACAGGGCTGGTTTTGCAGATCACAGAGTTTATAAATACCATGGGAAAGAGATTGACAGGGAAGTTCACCTTGGTGTTGATCTTGCCTCTGTGGCAAATGCCCGTGTTCCTGCAGCCAATTCAGGCAGGGTAATCAGTACGGAAAAAGTCGGGATTTTCGGTAATACCGTTGTAATAGATCATGGTTTTGGCCTGTCAACAACTTACTCCCATTTAAGCCATATTTCGGTGAAAAAAGGTGAAATGGTAAAAAGAGGAGAGATAATAGGAAGAACTGGATCAACCGGGCTTGCCGGAGGAGATCATTTGCATTTCGGGGTTGCTGTAAATACTGTTTTTGTTAATCCGGTTGAATGGTGGGATAAAAAATGGATTCAAAATAATATTCTTTCAAAAATAAATAATGTTAAAGAAGAACTTGCCGGCAAAGAGGGTACAAAATGAGCAGTTACAAAATCAATAAAACTTACGGAGAGATCAACGATAAGATTAAAAAAGGGGATGCTGTTGTCGTGACAGCAGAGGAGATTATAGACATTGTAAAAGAACAGGGACCTGTTGCAGCTGCAGAAAGTGTGGATGTTGTAACAACGGGAACATTTGCCCCAATGTGTTCGTCCGGTGTTTTTATCAATATCGGTCAGTTCAAGCCCGTTATAAGGACAACCAAAACATGGTTCAACAATGTTCCTGCCTATTCAAGCGTTGCAGCAGTGGATTGTTTTCTTGGGGCAACGGCAACTTCAGAGGATGATCCCCTTAATAAACTATATCCCGGTGAATTTAACTATGGGGGAGGTCATGTTATCCATGATCTTGTTGATGGAAAAAAGATAAATTTAAGGGCTGAGAGTTATGGCACTGACTGTTATCCCAATAGAAGAATCGAAAAAACCATTACAATTGACGATCTTCCCCAGGCCGTGATGTGCAACCCAAGAAACGCATACCAGAATTATAATTGTGCCATTAACAGATCCGATAAAATTAAATACACCTATATGGGCACTTTAAAGCCCGGTATAGGCAATGCAAATTATTCAACTTCAGGCCAGTTAAGTCCTCTTTTAAATGATCCTTTTTTTAAAACCATCGGTATAGGTACGAGAATTTTTCTTGGAGGCGCCCAGGGATATGTAACATGGTCCGGAACCCAGTGTAAAAAAGATGTTCAACGCAGTCTTAATGGAGTTCCCTTAACCCCTGCAGGAACACTTTTTGTAATGGGAAATCTCAAGGAAATGTCCCCTGAATGGCTTGTGGGTCAGAGCATCAGAGGATACGGGGTCTCTCTCTCAGTGGGGCTTGGAATTCCCATTCCGATTTTAAATGAGGAGATGGTAAAATATACTGCAATTTCAGATGATGAAATTTTTACCCAGATCATTGACTATGGATATGATTATCAGCAGGGTATTTCAAAAAGCTATGGTCAGGTAAGCTATGCTGAACTTAAAAGCGGTTTTATTACAATTAAAGGGGAGAAAATACAGACTGTTCCTCTTTCCAGTATGATCAAGGCAAGAAAGATAGCAGATCTTTTGAAAAGTTCAATAAAAAGGGGAAAATTTCTGCTGGGAGAACCACAGCAGATGTTCTGATTTTAAAAAAAAGGCAGGGGTTTAATGACAAAAACTAAAACAGGAACCGTTAAAAAAACAGGATTTATTGACAATAATGTTAGACATGAAAAAAATATTAACAATGCAAAGAAAAAAAAAGGTGCGTTAAGGGAAAATATAGAGGCAGTTGTTATTGCTGTCATACTTGCTCTTTTTATCAGGACTTTTGTTGTCCAGGCTTTTAAAATTCCATCTGGTTCAATGGAAAATACCCTGCTCATCGGAGACCATATCCTTGTAAACAAGTTCATTTATGGTATTAAAATCCCTTTTACAGGTGGACCGCTTTCAGCGGGGGACACCTTGATTTCCGTATCAAAGCCCCACAGGCATGATATAGTTGTTTTCAGGTACCCTGAAGATCCCAGCAAGGATTTTATTAAAAGAGTTATTGGAATTGCAGGTGATACCATTGAAGTAAGAGATAAAAAACTTTTTGTTAATGGAAAACTCCAGAATCATGAACCCTATGCAATACATAAAGACCCACGTCATATACCGGGTCAGTTCAGTGTAAGGGATAATTTTGGGCCTGTTACAGTGCCTGCAAACTCTCTTTTTGTAATGGGAGATAACAGGGATAACAGCTATGACAGCCGATTCTGGGGTTTTGTAAATCTTAAAGCTGTCAGGGGAGAGGCTTTCATCATATACTGGTCATGGAATCAAAATGATTTCGGGGTGAGATGGGGCAGGACCGGTAAAATTTTAAGGTGATTATAGAAAATGGTTTTTACAAAAAAAGATATCTTGGATATCGACTCCCTTTCAGTGGAGGAGATATCCATGATTTTAAATACTGCAGAGGGAATGAAGGAAATTTCACAGAGACCTGTGAAAAAAGTTCCGACCTTAAGGGGAAAAACCATTGTGCTTTTTTTCCAGGAACCAAGTACCAGGACAAGACTCTCCTTTGATGTTGCTGCAAAACGCTTAAGCGCAGACAGTCTGTCCATCTCAAAATCTTCAAGCAGCATGGTAAAGGGTGAAACCCTTGTGGATACGGCAAAGAACCTTGAGGCCATGAGCCCTGATGTTATTGTGATGCGGCATTCATCATCCGGTGCGCCCCATTTGATTGCAAAAAGAGTGAAAGCATCCGTTATAAATGCAGGGGACGGTATACATGCCCATCCTTCACAGGCTTTACTTGATTTAATGAGTGTTAAGGAAAAAAAAGGCAGGATAGAGGGCCTTAAAATTGCCATCACAGGTGATATCAGTCACAGCAGGGTTGCAAGATCAGATATTGCAGGTTTTACAAAAATGGGGGCAGAAGTTGTGGTTTCAGCTCCACTTACCATGATCCCAAAGGGTATTGAAGCCCTTGGCTGCAAGCTTGCAAATGATATGGAATCCTGTGTTGAGAATGCAGATGTAATCATGATGCTCCGTATTCAAAAGGAAAGACAGGGTGCAATGCTTTT
>WFQS01000576.1 GCA_015486915.1 Desulfobacteraceae bacterium | reverse complement strand
TTCTTACTATGACGCAGCAGCCGGTTGATGAAATAGATATTATGACTTTTGCCCGACTTGTTGAGGTTGATCCCGGCCTTTTTGCCAGTGTTATGCAGTTGGCAAATTCACCATATTATGGCGGAGTGGAAAAAATCATCAGCCTAAGAGCTGCCATTACACGTATTGGCCTGACTGAAGCTATAAATGCAATCAGTTTATATTTTTTTCAAAAAATGCTGCCTGAATTTCCAGATGTTGCAGGATTTTCATTCAGAGATTATTGGGCCCACTCCTGGGCCTGTGCTATAGCTAACCGACGTCTGGGACATCCTAATCTTGAAATGGATGCATTACCTGGAGAACTTTATATTGCTGGACTTCTTCACGGTATGGGAAAAATGATGATGGCCATTCATTATCCGGATGAGTTTGCAAAGTGTGTAACAATGGTTAGAAAATATAAAAAACCATTGTACAAAGTGGAACAGGATGTTTTTGGAACAACAGATGCATTTGTAGCGTCCAAAATGATGGAAGTCTGGAATCTTCCTGATAAAATCTGTGCTGCCGTTGCATTTTATCAAATGCCTGAAAGTGCCCCGGCTGAATACAGGCATATGGCAGGATTGACTCAGCTTGCCTATGGTATAGCCGCCATGTCTGGAATAGGAAACTGTGGGGATGCAAATTCTATGGATATCACTTCAATGTATGTATGTCAGCAGCCAGATTTGAAGATTTTTCAAAAAAAGATCCGGGACAAGGTAATACAGGAAATATTTGCCACAATTGGTGAAAGAGCAGAAGACGTAACAGGCATGGCATCCAACCCTTCTAAAATCGAATCTGAAATCTCTGAGGAGTTAAAACAGAAAAAAAATCCACCTGAATCCATCCCCGTTAACGAGATAGAGAAAACAGGTCTATTTTCCCGCATCAGAAAATTTTTTGGATGGACTTGAATCCTGATCTGCCTCATGGCGGTTATTTAAAATAATTTGATGATTGCAGTACAATGAGAAAAGGTACAAAACGTAATGGATATTACGGTTAAACATCATTGCTCCGGAGTAAACTGGCAAAAAATATCTGACATATTGAAATCTGTGGGTATGGCCTATTATCCACCTGAAAAACATAGAAAAGCTTTTGAAGCAAGTTATTCAAAGGTTTTTTTATACAGAAATGGCAGTCTAATCGGTTTTGGCCGTGCAATATCAGATGGAGCCTACCAGGCAGCAGTATATGATTGTGCTGTTATTGAAGAGTACCAGGGGAAAGGATTTGGTAAAATTTTAATGGAAAATATTTTATCGGATTTAAAGGCCTGCAATGTAATTTTATACGCATCTCCCGGCAGAGAAGGGTTTTATGAAAAGCAGGGTTTTGTGAAAATGAAAACCGGGATGGCATATTTTAGAAATAGTAAGTTGATGAAAGACAGGGGCTTCACAGAATGATATCTCAAGAAAAATGCATAAATAAAAAATTCCAGATAGAACTCCGATTCGGCAGGAAGAATAAAATTTAATTTAAACTTGAAATTTTAAAATATTTAATTTATCTACCCCTAAACGTTGTTCACTTTAAAAAATTGATATTTTGTACATGGAGTGATTATGGCAGTTATTGAATGGGAAAAGAAAAAAACCGTGGCAGTGGTCAACATGTGTAACGGTGCAAATAAACAGAATCTTGAATTTGTAAAACAGATGAATAAGTGCTTTGATGCTGTACTGGAAGATAAAGAAATATGTTCCATTGTTTTAACATCTACGGATGAAAAGAATTTTTCCCAGGGAATTGATCTTGAATGGCTTGGGCAGAAAATGAATGACCGGGATTTTGATGTTGTAAAATCATTTATGCATGGCATTAACGGGATTTTTAAGAGGATTTTATTATTGCCTGTACCGGTTATTGCAGCCATAAACGGCCATGCCTTTGGAAACGGTGCCATGCTGGCCTGTTCCTGTGATTTCAGATTTATGAAACAAGACAGGGGCTTTTTTTGTTTTCCTGAAGTAAATATCAGCATACCTTTTCTGCCCGGTATGATTGAATTTGTGCGCAAGGCAATCCCGGAATATCAATTTAATGCAATGCTGCTTTCAGGTAAACGTGTTGGCGCAAAGGAACTGGAAGACAACCACGTAATCGTTAAAGCCTGTGAAAACCAGGATCAGCTTTTAAATGATGCTGTGGAATTTGCAAAAACCTTTACCAAGAAAAGGGGTATTTTCGGTGAACTGAAAAAAAGGATGTATAAGGATATAATAAGGGTGATGGAAACAGAGGACGTGGAGAAAATAGAATCCCTGAACCTTTTTATTGAAGAGTAGTAAAATTTTCCTGACATTATTTCACTGGCATTTTCTGGTATCTGAAATTATTTGAGGCAGCCTGAGAGCCTCCGGATCCGCCCCATGGCAGTTTTATAAGAAAGAGCTCACTTTTGACAAAATAACTGATGTTCTTTTTATTTTCGTTGAGAGGCGCTGTAACGCTGTTCAGATCGGCCTCATGGCAGTAATAAAGATATAATAAAGCTTAAAGCTTATTGCTTATTCCACTGTAGTCAGTCTGTAATCCTTTTTTTCAAGATAATGTCCAAGTATCATGGAACTTAAAATGACAAGTGGAATTGAGACCACAAGTCTTATTACACTGAATTTAATTCCCATGAATGAGGCTTCAAATAATGTCATTGGGACACGGCATATGCCGGAAGCTGCTATATATGCAAAAACAGCACCGAGTTTTGCGCCTTTATTGTGCAGGGAATAAGCAACGGGAAAGGCAACATACAAGCCTCCTACCGTGGTGCCTGCAAAGAGAATCATCCATATATAGGCCATGAATCCTGAACTTTTTCCAAGATGCTTTTCAACCTTTTCCTTTTTTACCCATACTTCAAATATTCCTATTAAAACAAAGGCACAGGGAAGAATTTTAAGCATTTCAAAGGAAAAGGAGATAAAATTGTTTCCTATTTCCTGACCCGGAATAAATCCTGTTTTAAACGAGATACCAACAAAGGCACTAAACAGGAATAAACACGACAGATTTATGATCTTTTTGCCGGTTATTTTCATAATAATTCCCCGTAAAAAGCCCCTACAGCCACAGCTACAATAAGTGCAATTAAAAAACTTATGCAGTTTCTCATGATTGTAACCTTTGTACCAAAATACGCTTTTTCAATGGGGAAAGTGACAAAACCTACCATCATAAGGGTTGTGGAAAAGGCCGCCAGTACCATATATGAAACCCCTTTTTTTAATAAAATTCCACACAGGGGATAGGCGATAAATCCGGGCATAAGTGTTATAGAACCAAACAAGGATGCTATAATAGTACCGGCGGTCTTGTTATTATTGCCGAGAAATTCGACAATCATGCTGTCAGGTATAAGATACAGAATAATTGAAACAAGTATCAGCATAATTGCAAAGGCAGGTAAAATAACAGAAAATTTTTTCCATGATATTTTAAGTGCCTTAAAGGTTTTATTGCGGTCTTTTAAAAAAGAGATTAATACCGCAGATAATGTAAACAGGTACACATAATACATTTTTTATTTTTCTTTCCACACAGGAGTACGTCTTTCAAGAAATGAACTTACACCTTCTTTTGCATCTTCTGTTGTACACAGCCTTGCAAATGCTTCGTTCATGTATTCAAAGGATTTATTGTAATCCATATCTGCTGAGGTATAGAATGCTGTTTTGGCATTTTTCATTGCAACGGGACTTTTCTGTGCCAGGGTTTTTGCCCAGGCCCGGGTTTCTTTTTCCAGATCATCCGTTGGAACCACCCTGTTGACAAGTCCCATATCAAGGGCTTTTTCAGCATTTATCAAATCCCCTGAAAGCAGGAGTTCCAGGGCCCTTTTCCTACCAATACTGCGGCTGACCGGAATAACAGGCCCCACGCAGTTTAATCCCACATTAATAGCTGTAAGTCCCAGACGTGCATCTTCTGCTGCCACGGCAAGATCCGCACCTGCAACAAGTCCGGCCCCGTTAGCAGCAGCAACGCCGTGGACCTGCGCAATAACAGGTTTTGTCATCCTGCTCATGGTAACGATGGGAGTCTCCATTGTATGTATCCATTCCCGATATTCAGACGGTGTTTTCCCAAAAAAATCACTGATGTCAATACCTGCACAGAACACCCTTCCAGCGCCTTTAAGGATCACAACACGAACGGTCTTGTCTGAATCAAGCTCATTGAATGCGTGGTTTAATTCCACGGCAAGGGGCGTGTTGAATGTATTAAGGTGTTTGGGCCTGTTAAGGGTTATTTCTCCAATAAGATTATCGTCTGTTTCAACAATGATGTTCTCATAATTCATAATCAGATTCCTTTTTTTAAAAAAATAGAATTAATAAAACGTTACCCCTGGAATAAAACAACAGAAGCATCAACGGCAACGGGTTGCCCTTTATATATTATTAAAGGATTAATATCAATTTCTTTAATTTGAGGGAAATCACATCCAAGCCTGCCAAGTTTTACAAGAATTTCAGCAAAGGCATCCCTGTCAAGGGGATCAGTTCCGCGAAAACCATTCATGAGTTTT
>WFQS01000575.1 GCA_015486915.1 Desulfobacteraceae bacterium | reverse complement strand
ATGGTTATTACTCAGGACATTCTAAGCAATAAAAGGGGATAATTCATGCAGATCAGCGATTTAATAATTTTGTGCATACTTCTCGGCTGTATGACTACCTATGTACCTGTTTTTTTATGTCTCTTTTTTACCACGGCCCTCGGATTTATGTGGTTTGCCCATATGCCCCTGATTCTCCTTGCCCAGACACTTTTCAGGAGCTTAGATAATTTTGCACTTGTTGTTGTTTTGTTTTTTATCCTCTGCGGCAATATCATGAGCAAGGGGAAAACCGTGGAAAAGCTTATCAATCTTGCCAACGCCCTTGTATCATGGCTTCCAGGGGGACTTGGCATGGCAGGAGTCATCGGATGCGGGCTGTTCGGTGCGATATCTGGCTCAACCGTTGCAACGGTGGTGGCCCTCGGCGGATTCATGATTCCGGCCCTTATCCAAAACGGGTATGAAGAAAAATATACCTTGGGCCTCATGACCACATCTCCCAATCTCGGTGTCATTATCCCGCCGTCCATCAGTATGATCTTTTATTCCATGATAAGCAATGTGTCACTTGAAGGCCTGTTTATTTCAGGTTTTATACCCGGGCTGCTCATCATCGCCTGTGTCTGTTTTTATACATGGATACTCTACCATAACAGGACAGACATTAAACGGCTGCCCATGCCTGCATTTAAGGATCTTTATCTTATTTTTAAGGAAGGATTCTGGGCTGTCATGCTTATCGTAATTATTTTTGGAGGTATTTTTTCAGGGGCATTTACAGCCAATGAGGCTGCTGTTGTGGCAAGCGTATATGCGTTTCTTGTTGAACTGTTTATTTACAAATCCATGAATTTCAAAGATGTAAAGGAAGTTACCATCAGTTCGGCTGTAACAAGCGCCACCCTGCTGTTAATCGTTGCCTCTGCAACCTGTTTTGGAAGGTATCTGACATTTCAGAATATTCCAAGCCGCGTTGCTGAAATTGTTGTTGCCAATATCCATTCTCCCTTTGTCTTTCTGCTTGCCATGAATATTGTGCTGCTTTTCATAGGCATGTTCATGGATATTATTTCAGCAACCCTTATTCTCGGTCCTGTATTTCTGCCCCTTTTGGAGCCTTTCCATGTAAATCCCATGCACTTTGGTCTGATCATGACGGTGAATCTTGCTATTGGATACTGCACACCGCCCATGGGTGTGAGTCTGTTTATCACAGGGGCACTTGCCAAGCGGGATATCATTTATGTGTCAAGGGCGGTTATGCCCTTTCTTGCCATACAGATCGGGGTGTTGTTCTTTTTGACATATTTCCCCCAGGTGGTTTTGTTTTTACCGAGAATGTTCGGGTATCTTTAGATTATGATTTAAAACTTTTGGTGATATTTTCATAAATTTTTGATTTTACGGGCAGCTCCCTGACAATTTAAGGAGATGCCCGTTGTTTTTTAATTTTTTCAAAGTTTAGATTTTTTCAGCAGAACTAAAGCCAGGATTTAGTGCTTTACTCCTTAATTCCTGTTAAAAAGACAAGAAATTGGAAAAAGACAAAATGGGTTGTGGGCATTGTTAGCCTTAGATCCGCCTCATGGCTGTTATTGGAGAAAAAAATGAAAATTATCGGAGTGTCCGGCTCGCCTTTGAAAAACAGCAACACTGACAGAGCCCTCAAACTTGCCCTGGAATCCACAGGTCTTGAAACGGAATTCATCAAACTGAGTAAATATACAATTGCTCCCTGCAAAGCCTGTATGCAGTGTGTAAAAACCAATAGATGTGTCATTGAAGATGACGGTATCCTGCTTGCCGAAAAGGTTAAACATGCTGATGCGCTCATTATTGCAGGATTTACGCCGTATTCATCCCTTGATGCACGAACAAAGACGTTTATGGAACGAATGTATCCTTTAAGACACAGGCATGGTTATATGGCCGGAAGACCGGGCGGCGCAATCATCACCTGTGCTGTACCGGAAGACAGTGAAATAATGCCTCCTGCATGTGAATATGGCATTAATGCAATAAAATTTTATATGATGGAAGAGGGCATGGATTTCATCGGGGAAGTAAGGGTAGAAGGCAATGTTCCCTGTGTTGGATGCAATTATGGCGATTCATGTGAAATGTCAGGGATTAAAATGCTGTACGGTCCTGAAGCTGTCAAAGCATCTGTGGGGATTAAAATTTTTGAAGACCAGCGGGCTGCTGTCCAGGCTGCTGTTAATCTTGGAAAAAGTATTGCCGCAAAACTGAATTCAAAATAAAAAGCATTAAATCTACATTCGGTTTCATATAACTGCCATGAGGCCGAGCTGGGGACTATCATATCCCCTTGTCAATAATGTTTTCATTGTGGCGCAGTCTTTCCTGGATACCCCTGGAAATCTCATAGTTCTGTTCGAAATTGTCCCAGAAATTTTTATCCTTTTCTTTCCAGCTACTGCCAAAACGCCTGTTAAAATGGTTTCCAAGCCTTTCAAAGAGAAGCTTCCAGGTTGGTTTTCCTTCATTTTGAGCACCAATTAAATCATTGATCATGGTATCAAGGTCACTTAAATGCTCCTTTGGCAGATAAGAGATGGCTCCTTTTTTTATGGAGTCCATTAATGATTCCGGGTTAAGGGAGTTTGCCGTGAGCATGACTGCCGGAATATCCCTTTGTACGCATTCTTCAAGAAGCTTCATCCCGTTAACGCCCATTATATCTAAAATCGCAAGATCATATTTGATGGCAAAAATTTTTTCAGAGGCGGTTTCATAGTCCGCTGCAACATCAATATCTGCTTCTTCAAGAATTTCTTTGATTGTATCAAGGACATCTGTTTCGTCATCCACTGCAAGTATATGTTTACCATAGTACAAGGGTTTGGTCTGTGTCATTTTTATACAAAATCCTCCTTTTCCAAAAAATCATATAACTGCCATGAAACAGATCTGACTCTTTTTACGAATCTGACCACAATTTTCTTTTTTTTGTTCTGAATTTAATTTTTCAATAGAAATTTAAAGGTACAGAGGACATCAGGAAAAGTCAAGTAATTACTCAACCCAGATCCAACGCCTAAAATTCTAATACCCATCCTTCATTTCCATTGTAGGGAAGGGAAACTGAAGCTGATCAGATCCTTCCATGCCAGGCAGTAGTAATTGTTCTTCTATACATTATTGTTCGGAAGGTAGTCCAAGACTTTTTTAAAAACCCTTCATTGCTCAAAACCGGCAGGTACGTTACCATCTTTTAATTGATTATTCCAAGCCCCTCCAAGTGTTCATTGGCTACGGGGATGAATGCTTTGACATCTGTTTGTTTTCTGATCTTTGCCTGTTCACTGTCATGAAATTCAGACTCTCCCCCGCCAAAGGTGTCTCCCATATTAAAATACCCGCCAGACACCAACACAAACACCATGCCGGTTACAGGGTCTGTCCAGATCTCTACGGCTTTTATCAATCCAGATGATGATGAACCCTGGTTATACCGGAATAGAGTAAAAAACCTGAATTATGTATAAATGCGTAATTCGATAATCGGCGCCATGGCATCAAAATCCCTGTCATTATGAAGCAGCGCAAGATCTTGTTCCAAAGCGATTTGAGCAATAAGGCAGTCAACAGTACTGCGGATTGTAACGCCTTTCTTTCGGCAGGAAAAATAGATGAGCGCTGCACCTTCATAGGTTTTAATCGCATCCTGCGGGTAAAAGAATCTCTGGGATGAAAGGTAATCTCTTAACAGGTTATATTCCTTGTCCGATTTTGCACCCTGCAGCACTTCCTGGTAAATAATTGAAGTGATTCCGAATGGTATCTCGAGGTCCAGGACCTCACGCATTCGATTGGCCGGGCCGTTTGAAGTACCCTTGAAAAAATCAATCAAAACTGACGTATCCACAAGGATCATCTTCGCTCCCGCAGTCTTTTGTAATCATAGTCTTTGGAAAATTTTATTTTCCCGTCCAGATCGAGCAAATTGAGCCGCTTACGTGTTGTGACAAATTCACGCAATGCATTTGAAATCAACTCCCTCTTGGTCCTGGCACCGCTCAAAATCATCGCCTCTTCCACCAGTACGTCGTCCAGAACAATGTTAGTCCGCATAATACACCTCCTTTGATGTCTGATAATACACCAAATAATACACACAAGTGTACTTTTTGTCAACCCTGCTACGGGGACAAAACGCTTTTTTTCTTTGCGCCATCTTAGCCCTAAAGCTCGGCAAATCTTACGTTTCAGGCCATGCATTTCTGATTTGCGCAGTATTTGGCAAAAGCCATTATCCGCTTCCAGTATTTATAAATCATCAAGCGCAACGGGGTTTCTCTTTTTTTTAGGCGGTGAATTAGGGTCAACACAGAATAACCGCAACCCATTTTTTTCCCCTTTTTTCCTGATTTCCTGTTTTTTTGACTGCAATTAAATAGTAAGGCAATAAAGGCCTTTCCCTTTTATTTTGTCATTGCGTTTTGCATTTCAGTGAGTTATGGAATGAATAATTTTTTTATAAGAAAGAGCTCATTTTTGATAAAATAACAAATGCTTTTTCTATGTTCGTTGTGAGGCACAGAAGCGCAGTTCAGATCTGCTGCATGGCAGTTATATGAAACTCCTGTAAAATTCCTTTAAGAATAAGAGTTGGCTTCGCGTTTTCAACCCCATAGTTGTTAATAGGCCGTATGAAAGTCTTTAGACCGGCCTCATGGCCATTATAATAAAATTTTCGATGCTTAATACGGGAGATCAAGTGATGGGAATAAAGGT
>WFQS01000574.1 GCA_015486915.1 Desulfobacteraceae bacterium | reverse complement strand
TCACACCTGCACAGGCCACAGGAAGGGGAACAGGCATCGATGATAAAGGACTTGCGCACAAGACCGAAATTATTGAAAAAGCGCTTAATTTCCATAAACCCGACGGCAAAAACGGATTTGAAATTTTAAAAAAAATCGGCGGGTATGAAATTGCAGGAATAGCAGGGGCAGCCCTTGCCGCAGCTTCAAAGGGAACAGCAGTGGTTCTTGACGGTGTAATATCAACGGCTGCAGGTCTTGTTGCCTATATTATCGATCCCAACATAAAGGGTTATTTGATCTCCGGTCATAAATCCGTTGAGATTTCCCAGAAAGCCGCACTTTCACATATGGGGCTTGATCCTGTGATCGATTTGAACATGAGACTTGGAGAGGGGACAGGAGCAGCCTTAACCATTGATATTGCAGATGCAGCTTGCAGGATCATGAGGGAAATGGCATCCTTTGACGATGCAGGGGTGTCAAACCAGGAAAGTGGTATTTAAAAACTACCCTGGACAAGCCTGAACCAAAACAATTTTTTTAATTCTTTTGCCAAAAAAACAAGAAAACCAGAGATAAGCAACTAATGTTGATCGGCATATTTTTTGGGGAGTCTTGATATTATAGTAAAACAAGACCATACAGGAATGATAAAGGAAACCATGAAAGGGATTGTGGATCGTGTTACATTTCACAATCCCGATAATGGATGGTCTATTCTGCGTGTTACCCCATTTAACAACCCACATCAGCAGGAGACGGTAATTGTACACCAGATCAAGGTGTTTGCCGGGGCAACAATGGAGTTCAAGGGCTCATGGACTGTTCATCCGAAATATGGGCGCCAGTTTATTGCAGCAGAGGCAGAAGAAAAAAAACCCGCATCAACGGCAGCCCTTGAAAAATACCTTGGTTCAGGTCTTATAAAGGGTGTGGGACCTAAAACCGCAAAGAAAATTGTTCATTATTTTAAAGATCAGACACTTGATATTTTTGAGAACAATATATCAAGACTCATTGAAGTCCCGGGTATCGCACAGAAAAAGCTTGAAATGATAAGCTCTGCCTGGACTGAGCACAGGGCAATCCGCAATGTGATGATGTTTCTCCAGTCCCACGGTATCAGTACACTTTTTGCCGTAAAAATCTACAGGGAATACGGAGATAATGCAATAGAATATGTAAGGGAAAATCCTTACAGGCTGGCCGTTGATTTTTACGGCATCGGTTTTTTTTCAGCAGACAAAATCGCCTTAAGTATCGGTCTTGCCCCTGACAGTTTTCAGAGGATAATGGCGGCAGTGAACCATGTCCTTGCGGCAAGCCGTAATTTTGGCCACTGCTACCTTACTTTTTCACAGATCAATGATCAGGTGGAAGAGTTACTGAATCTGAAAGTTGAAAAAATTCTTCCCCAATTGATCGAATCCATGGAAAAAGAAAGCCTTATCATGGAAAGAAGGCTCGTTAATTCAGATGGAGCTGAAGAACAATGCTATTATTCAAGAACATTGTATTTTGATGAGCTGTACGTTGCCAGAAAAATAGCTGGAATGGGAACGCCGCCCAACGTTGATAAAAAAAGGGTTGAAGCATGGCTTGAAAAGTATTCAAAATTAAGCAGAATTTCATTGAGCAGGGAACAGGAACGGGCTGTAAAAAATATTGTATGTGCAAGATTTTCCATACTCACAGGCAGACCTGGATGCGGTAAAACCACAGCAATAAGGGTTCTTGTAAAACTGCTTGAGGCAATGAAGATGAAAATCATGCTTGCAGCCCCAACAGGACGTGCATCCCAGCGTATGACCGATGTCATAGGGAGAAAAGCAAAAACAATTCACCGCCTGCTGAAATGGCAGGGAGGTAAATTTAAAAAAAATGAAGAAACCCCGCTGGAGCTTGATTTTTTAATTGTTGATGAATGTTCCATGCTGGATATCAATATTACGGCATCTCTTTTAAAAGCCGTACCCGTAAACTGCCAGATCCTGTTTACAGGAGATCCGGACCAGCTTCCATCAGTTGGTGCAGGAGATGTCTTAAAGGATCTTATGTCATCGGGTGTTATCCCGTGCTTTACCCTGACAAAAATTTTCCGCCAGGCAGAAGAATCCATGATCATAAGGTATGCCCACGAGATCAATAACGGGAAACTGCCCTGGATACCCTCTCCTTTTAAAAATCCTGGATTATTGCAGGATAAGAATGATTGTATTTTTATTGATTCCGATGAAGCAACAAAGGAAGAGATCAGTTTTATAAGAAAAATAAAAACTTTATATAATAGTCATGAGGCGGATCTGAATTCTCTTAGACAGCCTTTGAGAATCAAAGATTCTGACAGATGTGAGAACTCTTATGGTAAAGAAACTTTCCATCAGTCTCATATCAATATCACTTCACCGGATTCTGGAAGCAGATTGCCTGAAAGTAAAGAACTTTATGAATTTAACACCGATAAAAAACTGATTCCCTATGAAAAGGAGATCAATATTCCAAAAAAATTTCAACATGTAAATGTCGAAAATCTCGTTAAAGCCGGAACAAGGGTTGAAGAACTCATGGCCGTGGTGAAAAAGGTGCATCCATGGTCGTCTCTTCACTATGGGTATTCTGCCTGTGACTGTGTTAAAAAACTGTATCTTGACTGGATACCGAAGTATTACGGAAAACAATGTGAAATCCAGATACTTTCACCAATGACAAGGGGTAGCCTTGGAACGATTAATTTAAATAAAATTATCCAGGAATCGTCAAACCCATACATTGAAGGCAGAGCGCAGTTAAAGGTCGGGGAAAAATTTTTCAGGACAGGGGATCGGGTCATACATAAAAGAAACAATTATGATCTTGGTGTGTTCAACGGCGATATAGGGGTTATTGAGCAGATAAATAATCTTGATCTCACCTGTGTGGTATCATTTTTTCCTGACAATAGAAAAGTACAGTACAAAAGGGAAGATATAATGGAGCTTGATCTTGCCTATGCAGTTACAATACACAAATCCCAGGGAAGTGAATTTGAAATTGTAATCATTCCCGTTCTTACCCAGCATTTTAAAATGCTGTTCCGCAATTTGATTTATACTGGAATCACAAGGGCAAAAAAATTAGCAGTTTTTGTGGGAACCAGAAAGGCCCTTGCCATGGCAGTTAAAAATCAGGATGTTACCCAACGTCAGACCGCTTTAAAATTTCTTCTGCAAAGGGGAAAATAAAATTTTTTGCATCCTCGATGCATTGCTCATACCGCCACATAGAAAGGCATTAAAACTGTTCGTAGTGAGTCCACATGCGGATAACTTTAACGATTATTAATGAGCTTTTCAAATTCATCAAGAGAGTCAATCCTGAAAATATCTTTAAGAAGACTGGCAAGAAACTCTGTTGAATCAATACCATTTATTTTCTGTTCAATGCTCTTTTCAACATGATTAAACTTTGCCT
>WFQS01000573.1 GCA_015486915.1 Desulfobacteraceae bacterium | reverse complement strand
TTAATAATCTCACTGCAATCGACCCGTGGTTTTTATGGCAGATGAAACAGATTGTGGAATTTGAAAAAGAGATTATCCTTGCAGGGCCTGATATTCCCCGTGAAATCCTTGAAAAGGCTAAAAAATGGGGGTTTTCCGATGTCCAGCTTGCCTTTCTTACAAAAACCCGGGAAGAAAAAATAGAGAAAAAGAGAAAACAGCTTGGCATTGTTCCTGTGTACAAGCTTGTTGATACGTGCGCTGCTGAATTTAAGGCTTCAACCCCCTACTACTATTCCACCTATGAGACTGAATGCGAGGCAAGGGTCTCTGACAGAAAAAAGGTGATTATACTTGGGGGCGGGCCAAACAGGATCGGCCAGGGCATAGAGTTTGACTACTGCTGCGTTCATGCGTCCTTTGCCCTGCGCGAGGAAAATGTTGAAAGCATAATGGTGAACAGCAATCCCGAGACTGTGAGCACGGATTATGATACATCTGACAAACTTTATTTTGAACCCCTTACAAAGGAAGATGTGCTCCACATTGTTGAAAAGGAAAAACCATTTGGAGTGATTGTTCAGTTTGGCGGCCAGACTCCCCTTAACCTTGCAACTGCCCTTGAAAAACACGGGGTTCCCATCATGGGTACAAGCCCTGAAAGTATAGACAGGGCCGAGGACAGGGACCTTTTCCAGGCAATGCTGAAAAAATTAAATATTGCCCAGCCGGATAACGGAATTGCTACATCTTTTCCCGAAGCAAAGAAAATTGCCGATAGAATCACATATCCAGTAATGGTGCGGCCTTCCTTTGTCCTTGGGGGGCGGGCAATGAAAATCGTGTACAATGAAAAAGAACTTGAAGAGTATTTTCACCTTGCAGTACTTGCCTCTCCGGATCACCCGGTGCTTATTGACCAGTTCCTTGAAGATGCATTTGAACTTGATGTTGATGCCATATCAGACGGTGCAAAAACCATTATAGGCGGGATAATGGAGCATATTGAGGAGGCCGGTATCCATTCAGGCGATTCTTCATGTGTTCTTCCTCCGTACAGCATATCAAAAAAGCATATTCTGGAGATGACTTCTGCCACAAAAGCACTTGCAAAGGAACTTGACGTCAAAGGCCTGATGAATATCCAGTTTGGCATAATGAATGAAAAAGTTTATGTAATTGAGGTGAATCCCAGGGCATCAAGAACCATCCCCTTTGTCAGCAAAGCAACGGGAGTGCCCCTTGCAAAACTTGCAACAAAGGTTATGCTTGGAAAAACCCTTGATGAACTCGGCCTTACAGAGGAAATAATTCCATCCCATTATTCGGTAAAAGAAGCTGTCATGCCCTTTGACAGGTTTCCAAATGTTGACCCGATTCTGGGCCCTGAAATGAAATCAACCGGGGAAGTCATGGGAATTGATGCTGATCTCGGAGCTGCAGTTGCCAAGGCCCAGCTTGGAGCAGGCCAGGATCTTCCGAAATCGGGAACCGTATTCATAAGTGTCCAGGACAGTGACAAAAAGAAAATTCTGCCCCTTGCAAAGGATTTCATAAACATGGGCTTCAAATTAATGGCAACAACAGGTACTGCAGCCTTTCTTGAGGAACACTCAATCCCTGCAAAACTTGTTAAAAAAGTTTCCGCAGGCAGGCCAAATGTAGTTGATGCAATAAAAAACAATGAGATCCAGTTTGTTTTAAACACAGGGGTGAGCAGCCAGACAAAACTCGACGGATATGAGATAAGGCGGGCAGCAGTGAGATTCAAGATTCCTTATTCAACCACAACGGACGGAACAAGGGCAATGTGCATGGCTATTCATGCCTTAAAAAAACAAAGCTTGACAGTTAAGGCCATTCAGGATTATCACGCTGAAAAATAATATGGAATATTTTTTATGGTCGTTGTTTTAAATTTTACTTAAAGGGGTTAATTATGCTGAGACTGTCAATTTTTTGATTGTGCTGCATATCTTCACTATAGAGGATTGTGCAATTTGAATTAAACGCAGACGAGATAATCAGGGAATCATAATAGGAGATACTATAATCTTCCCTTATACAGGAAGCAGTGAGGAAAACATCTTTTGTAAAATTCGCTATATTATACCTGTTGTAACAACTTTGTATGAAATTTTTGATATTATCGTTGGAAAAAGCAAATTTTTTTAGCATGTTGCTGCTTACTTCATTAATAACTTGTGTACTGATTGTGGCTTTTTGCAAAACAACTTTGCCGGCAATTTCTTGTTTTTTTAAATTTTGATCCGTAAGGGCGTATAGAAAAACATTTGAATCTATGAAAAATTTATCTTTCATTTGCTTCATCCCTTGTCAAAAATTGAATGTTGTCCGGAATATGCTTTGGATATTTTACACTTTTTGCTATAAAATCTTCTGCTTGGGTTTTATTATTTTCCCGCTGGTTGATCTCAAGTATAATAATTTTAACTTCTCTGTTTTTAAATCGTTCGAATTCAGGTATTTTTATATAGGAGTCTTTAATAATGGTTTGAAATTCTGTAGTATACATAATTATCTCC
>WFQS01000572.1 GCA_015486915.1 Desulfobacteraceae bacterium | reverse complement strand
GGATGATGGTGTTCCGCCTCTTCTTGACAGATGTTATGCTGTTGATGAAAAAATAAATGTGGATGTTTATCTGCCGGGATGTCCGCCCCATCCGGATAATATCATAAATGCACTGACAGGTCTGATAAGCGGGAAAACAGAGGCTCTGCCCGAAAAAAGTGTCTGCGACACCTGCCCTGCCATACGCCATGGCAAGGGTCAGGTTGAAAAACTGCAGAGATTTTTCATAACTCCTGAATTTAAAAATCCGGCTGAACCAATTGACAATATGAAATGTCTGCTGGAGCAGGGAATTCTATGCATGGGGCCTGTAACGCGGGCAGGTTGCGGAGGCGATAAAAAAACGCCCCGATGCATATCAGCAGGGGTTCCCTGCAGAGGATGTTATGGTCCTGTAAAACAAAATGGAAATCAAATGTTAGACATGCTTAATGCACTTGCATCCAATGGAATTGACATTAAATCGCTTCCGGAATATTCTTCAATGCTGAGATTTTCAGGTGCACATAATCTGCTTAGGATCGGAGATAAAATAAGTTGAACAGAAATAGCGCAGAATTCCGGCCCATGTACAAGGCGCATTAAAGGTTGCATACTAAACGTATTCGGCCTTTGATGCAACGAAGTTGATGGGCCGGAAGACAAGCAATTTCGTTCAAATTATAAAATTTTCGATCCTTAAGCCAAAATATACAAAAGAGGAGGTTTAAATCATGGGTCAGGTTATAAATATACAACCCATAACCCGCATTGAAGGCCATGCATCCATTGAAATCAAATTAGATGACAATGGAAATGTAAAGGACAGCAAAGTTCATTTCCTGGCTTTGCGGGGTTTTGAAAAATTTGTTGAAGGAAAGCCTGCAGAGGAAATTCCGCGCATTGTTCCAAGAATCTGCGGGATATGTCCATGGCACCATCACATAGCATCCATTAAAGCCGTTGATGACTGTTTCAACGTTACACCCGCACCTGCCGGAAGTATGCTGCGTGAGCTGATGCAGACCATTTCCCATCTTGAGGATAAACTGCTGCATTTCTTTTTTCTTGCTGCTGCTGATTTTGTAATCGGACCTGATGCAGATTATTCTGCACGCAATGTTATAGGAATTGCCCAGGCCAACCCGGAACTTGCAAAAAAAATAGTTACCATGCGCCATAAGGCCAAAATGATCCTTGAAAAATTTTCAGGCAAGGCAATTCATCCCATTACCGCTGTTACCGGAGGTTTTGCCAAGCCCATGACAGAGTCTGACAGAAAAGAAATTCTCGCGGAAATGCGTGAATTACTTGATTTTTCAATGTTCACCATTGAATTTGCAAAGGAAAAGGTTTTTCCTCCCTATATTGATACTATAAAATCCCTTGGGCTTATAAAAACCGGTTTCCTGGGAACGGTGGACGATGAAGGAGCTTTGAATCTCTATGGCGGCAATCTTCGTATGATGAAACCTGACGGTACATATACGGATTTTTCTCCAAAAAATTATACAGATTATATCAGTGAGCATGTGGTCTCCTATTCCTATGGGAAAATGCCCTATGCACGTTTCTGGAATGAGGGCTTCTCCCTTGATCTTGATCAGCCAAAGGGCATTTACCGTGCAAATACTCTGGCAAGAATTAATGTCTGCGACAAAATTGCAACTCCAAAGGCCCAGGCGGAACTTGAAGAGTTCAGGGATAAATTCGGACGTCCAACCCAGGCCACACTGCTCTACCACTGGGCAAGGCTAATTGAAGCAGTTTACTCCTCTGAACACGCCATTGAGCTTCTTGAAAATAAGGCAATTACCGATCCTTATATCAGGGCAAAGGCAGAACCCAAGGCAGGTAGAGGAGTGGGATGTGTTGAAGCTCCAAGGGGGACTCTTATCCATGATTATACCACGGATGAAAACGGTCTAATAAAAACCGCTAACATGATAGTCGGCACAACCCATAATCTTGGTCCCATAAACATGAGCGTGGATCAGGCAGCAAGAAGCCTCATTAAAAACGGAGAGGTAACCGAGGGTATAATGAACAGGATTGAAATGGCGGTGCGTGCCTATGATCCCTGAATTTCCTGCGCAACCCATCGCCTGGACGGCGATTATGGCATCACAATAGCAGTTAAGGATTCCAGTGATAAACTTGTAAAATACTGGCCTGCGCCCTGAGTTTTAATCAGGAAAATGTTGGATTAATATTTGAATTGGACATCATTTAACCTGATTGTTGAAAACAACAACATATTGGCCTGCTGGATCTTGCTTTTTTACTTAACACCTGAATACTGCATTTGCTGTTTTTAAATTTTGAAAACAGCAAATGCCCGGGAAGCGTTATTTCAGGAACAAATCAAAAACCTGGAACAGCAGGCTGAAAAACAGAAAGCATCTTAATAATCAATCCAGTACATCTGCTTTTCAATATTTTTTTTCTTTCAATTTTTTGTCAAAATCTATTTCAATTAAGTAGAGACCTTGTTTTTAATGGTAGATGGGATTCTGTCTGCTATATTTCAAGACTTGAAATGGCTTGTCAGCTTGCATCAAGTTTGCCTGAATATAGAAATCATCCTTCTCATTCCCAGATTTTTATTGACTCATGTAAAGCAGTCAACGCGAATCAAAAAGTCTTCGGTTCCTATAAAAATTTTTGCCTGGTAATTTACAAAAAAATTTGTATAGTTTATAACTAACATGTTAGTTATAAAAATATTTTATAAACAATTCAAAAATTTTTATGTTACAGGTCAAATTTTCAAGGGGAGACGTTTATGAAAACAATTATTTTGCATCAGTCTTTTACAGGAAATACAAAAAAAGTTACCAGGAGAATTGAAAAAGCTTTAAATTCAGAAGGCATAATACCGGAAATAATAAAACTTTCAAAAGAGAAAGATATCGAGCTGTACGATTATGACCTGGTATTTCTGGGGACTCCAGTGATAGAGCTCCTGCCTGCTAAACCAGTATTTAATTTTATTCATTCACAACTTGCACGCCATCGCAAACGAGGTGATATTATTCCTTCTTCACCTAAAATTTTACGCAAAAATGCTGTTTGTTATTGTACGTACTCAGGCCCTCATACAGGAATACGGGAGGCAGTTCCTGCAATGAAATACATGGAACAATTTTTCGAACATTTAAGATTTTCTGTATTGGGAGAGTGGTATATCGCAGGTGAATTTAAAGGGAATGAAGCTCTCTCAACTAAAGGGCCATTGGGAGATATAAGAGGACAACCTTCTGAAATTAATCTCTTAAATATAGAAAAAAAGGTAAAAAATCTCATTAATAAAATAAACTGCACTGGTTCCACAGGTAAAAAAAATTCTGACGTTGAATTTATTCCAGACTCAATAAAATTCATGTCCGAAAATATGAAGTTCCTGGAAACATTCAAAAACTTGGCAGATATTCAAAAGACAACAAATTCTTTAGACATCACTACTCAGGAACTTATCAAGATAGCACTTGCAGCGAGTTTCAAGTGCAGAGATTGTTTGAAATCACATATTTCAGGGGCCATGAAAAACGGGGTAACCGATATGGAAATAAAGGATGCCTTATTCTGTGGAGCTGTTATGGGAGGGCCACCGTTTTTGTCCTTTTCCTTTGAGGTATTAGAGGAACTGGGTCTCATATAGCAACCATGAGGCGGATCTGGATTCAAGCCCAGACTCGTCTCAAAGAATCAAAGATTTTGACAAATTATGAAATAACATAAAGATTTGAGTTCTATTTCTCATAAAAAAAATTAAATTACCTGATTTTTTCAAAAAATAATTGTATTTATTTGCATTTTTCCATGTTGCATATTAAGAATAAAGGAAAATCTTTTACAATCTGTAAAGTCGAATCAAATCATGTCATGTCAAATCAAATGGAGATAATTCAATTCCATTCCATATCGGAGGGTAAAACATGCAGCATCTTTTTTCAAATCACGATGAATTCATAATCACCATTGAAGTTGTTCCACCAGAGGGAAATGATCCTGAACAGCTTCTTAAAAAACTTGGCCGGTTTGCCGATCTTCCCTTTCATGCCTTTAGTGTGGCATCCAACCCCGTGGCAAAACCAAAAATGTCGGCCATGGTGTTTACCCACCTTATACAGAAAGTGACAAAAAAACCTGCTATCCTGCATTTTACCATAAGGGATCACAACCGGCTGGGGCTGCAAAGTGAACTATGGGGAGCGAAAGCCCTTGGGATTGATACGGTCATTGCTGTAACGGGAGACCCCTCGGCCCGCAAAGCCGAGGAAACCACGTCCACAGTGGGCGATTTAAGTGTGTTCCAGTTAATCGCCATGGCAAAAGATTCCGGTCTGAACACAGGTGCAGTACTTGATTTCAGGCCTGAAATCAACGGGCTTGCCCGCGAGGCAAAGCGGCTGGAAACAAAAGTGGCATCCGGCTGCTCATTTATTGTTACCCAGCCGGTTTACGATGAAAAAACAGCTGAAGAAATTCATGCTGCCACAAAGGATTTAAAGGTTCCTGTCATCATGGGTATTCTTCCGTTACTATCCTATAGACATGCAGTGTTCCTCCATGACAAAGTGGCAGGAATTGCTGTGCCGGAAAAGTTAAGACAGGAGATGGAAAGGACTAAAGATCCGGTAAAAGCTGGAGTGGAGCAGGCAAAGCAGATGCTTGAACTTGGAAAATTTTTGTTTTCAGGTGCCTGTATCATGCCTCCCTTTGACAGATTTGATATTTTACCGGATATATTTTCTTAAAAAAATGCCGGGTTGTGCGGGCCAGGATTGCGGATATGGCCTGCTTTGAACCCTTTAAGCTGACGATATGTAAGGTCAGTGATCATGATAAACAGGTAAAATGATAAATGGGAAGAATGATAAATAAAAACAATGACGAGGAGGGAATATGAACTCTGAAGAAATCTTTGCACAGGCGCTTGAATTTGAAAAAAAGAACAGAGATATGTATGTTTCAGCGGGCAGTATTGTTGCCGATGAAAGGGGACAGAATATTTTTATGGCCCTTGCCGATGATGAGCAGTCCCATGTTGATTTTCTTGAATACAGTATTGATATTTTGAAAAAACAGGGTAAAATAGATATAACAAAATTAAAGACTTCCATCCCTTCATCAGAATTTGTTCAGAGCAAAATTGAAGAGATGAAGGCGAAAATTCCGGAACATATACTGGGTGATATCAAAAGAGTTTTAAGTAGTGCTTTAAAATTTGAAATCGAGGCAACAAGGTTTTATAAAAAAGCCAGTGAGAGAACTCAAGGCCCCATTAAAGAAATTTTTGAAAAATTTATCGAAATAGAAAAACGGCATGAAGATTTTGTTCAAATTGAACTGGACCATGCATCAAACAATGGTTTCTGGTTTGATTTCATGGAAACAGATATGGAACATGGTTGATATATTTTCAATATGAATTCAGGGAAAATTTTTTTGAATTTAAAAAACTGTTTCAACCCGGTACATTAAATATCATGATAAAAAGGAAAAGCCCATGAATGTTCTTATCGTTGATGACAATCAGGATGCCCGCATTATCCTTGAAAAAATCATAAAAGACAGGGGGCATGTGGCCAGAACTGCTTTTAGTGGAAAAGATGCTCTTGAAAAAGCACGAAAAGAAAAGCCGGATTTGATCATAAGTGATATTTTAATGCCGGAGATGGATGGCTTTTCTTTCTGCCGCAGTGTGAAACAGGACGATGAACTCAAAGAGATTCCCTTTGTGTTTTACACTTCAAGTTATGTTGATGAACGGGACGAAAAGTTAGCTTACAAGCTTGGTGCCAGTTGTTTTATCCGCAAGCCCCTTGATCCGGATGATTTTATTTCGGCAATATCGGATGTGGTTGAAAAAGCCCGTAATGGGCGAGTTCCTGTGAATCTGAAAGATGCTGCAAATGAGAAAACCATATTAAAAATCTACAATGAACGACTGATATTCAAGCTTGAAGAAAAAATGGATGAGCTTGAAAAAGAAATTGTCCGTCGTAAACAAACCGAGGCTGAACTTAAACTGTTTCGAACTCTTGCAGACCAGTCAAATGACGCCTATTTTGTGATTAAAACTGATACAGGTCAATTTATCGATGTCAATTGCAGAGCATGCGAAAACTTAGGTTATAACCGGGAAGAGTTGTTACAGAAAAAAGTGATGGATATAGAGACCGGTCTGCCGGACAGAGCAGCATGGGACAGGCATGTAACCCAAATGCGCCGGTCAGGCAGCCTTATAATCCATGGGGAGCACAGGAGAAAGGACGGCCTTGTTTTTCCCGTGGAGGTCAGTGTAAAACTTTTCATCCACAAGGGAACGGAGTATTCTATTTCCATTGCAAGGGATATCAGGGAGAGGAAAAAAGCGCAACAGGCCATGGAGGAAAGTAAAAACAGGTTTCGTGCCCTTGTGAAATCGTCTGCAGATCACATTTTCATGCTGGATCTTAACGGCGTGTTCATTGAAAGCAACGATAAGGTGGATGAATTTAATCCTGATGGTCAACTGGATTTATTTAAATCAGGCAGTGAACTTGTGGGTAAAAATATTGAAGAGGTGTATTCTGAAGAAAACCTTGCCATATATCGGGAAAAGATAGATGAGCTTATCCAGAAGAAATCAACCATAAGGTTTGGGCACAGGGTAATATTTGATAATGGCCGGGTGATGGAATATGAGGACACCCTTTACCCGATGATGAAAAAAGGCAAAATATATGCCATCGGCGGTATCTGCAGGGATATCACCGAACAGAAACTTATGGAAAGACAGTTTCACCAGGCCCAGAAAATGGAAGCTGTCGGCCGCCTTGCAGGAGGCGTTGCCCATGATTTTAACAATATGCTCAGTATTATCCTCGGTTATTCTGAACTTGCTCTTAGTGAGCGTTCCCCTTCAGATCCAATGTATAAGGATTTAAATGAAATCTGTAAAGCAGGCAGACGTTCAGCGGACATCACGAGGCAGCTGCTTGCCTTTGCAAGGAAACAGCCCATTTCGCCAAAGGTGGTGGATATCAATAAGGCCGTAGCAGATAATATAAAAATGCTCAGGCGCCTCATCGGGGAGGATATTGATTTAAAGTTTACGCCGGATAAAAAATTGTGGAAAGTTCTGGTGGATTCAACCCAGGTGACCCAGATCCTTATCAACCTTGCCGTAAACGCCAGGGATGCCATTGACGGGGTGGGTAAAATCAGTATTGAAACAAAAAATGTCTGCTTTGATGAAAATTATTGCCTTATTAACAATGATGTGACTCCGGGACAATATGTCCTGATTGAATTCAGTGACACAGGCTGCGGCATGGACAAAGAGATCAGGGAAAAGGTTTTTGAGCCTTTTTTTACAACCAAAGAAGAGGGAAAAGGCACGGGCCTTGGCCTGTCAACGATTTTTGGCATAATATCCCAGAATAAAGGTTTTGTAAAACTTTACAGCGAACAGGGAGTCGGGACGAGTTTTAAAATTTATTTACCAAGACATATTGAATCCGGCGGGAAAATTGAAAAAAAGTCATATCAGATGCCCATGGCAGGTTCTGAAACCATTCTCGTTGTTGAAGATGAAAAACAGATTCTGAACCTGTGCACAAAGTTTTTGAAAATGAAGGGATATACTGTTCTTGCAGCCAGCCTTCCGGAAGATGCTATTGATCTGTGTGGAAAATATGACAAAAAAATTGATCTTCTTTTAACGGATGTGGTTATGCCTGGCATGAACGGAAAGGATTTGAAAACTAAAATAGAGGTACTGCATCCGGGTATAAAGGCGGTTTTTATGTCCGGGTACACGGCGGACATCATTGCCAGCCGGGTCGTTATTGATAAAGGTATCCATTTTTTACAGAAACCCTTTTCCATAAACGGTCTTGCCCTTAAGGTCAGGCAGGTCCTTGACGGTGAATAATATGGGGAAAAACAGGTCGGATGAATAAATTTTTTATAGGCAGGAAACTTCGCATGGCTGAATTGAAAAAAGAGATAAAAAGGCTTAAGAAGGCTTAAAGGTAAAAAAAACAAAAATGAAAAATGGCGGTCATAAAAGTATTTTTTCCCCTGTTTTATTCCGGGAAAGCATGTTCTTTTTCTACTCTGTCATTGGTTTGGTCATTGTATTGCTTCTTGTGGATTCATATTTTTCAATGGCTTCTGCCGCAAATAAGCCTCTTCTGATAAAGGTTGGCGCCTATGCAAATCCTCCGAAAATTTTCATGGATGAAAACGGCAGGGTCTCGGGATTCTGGCCTGATCTGATAAAATACATGGCAGATGCACAAAACTGGAAAATTGAATATGTACCGGGAACCTGGGAAGACGGGCTTTTTCGCCTGAAAAACAATACTATTGATATAATGCCGGACGTGGCTTTTACAAAAAAGAGGGCTAGGTTTTATACTTTTTCAAAGGACCCTGTGCTGATGAGCTGGGCAAGGGTTTATGTGAATTCCCAAAATAAAGCTGTACAGACCTTACTTGACCTTAAAGGGAAAAAAATTGCCGTATTAAAAGGCAGCGTCAACCTTGAAGGCCCCGGCGGATTAAGGGAAATTGCAGGAAAATTTAATTTAAATATCATTTTTCTTGAACTGAATAACTACGCTGAAG
>WFQS01000571.1 GCA_015486915.1 Desulfobacteraceae bacterium | reverse complement strand
GTATACAAGAATTGTTTTCTAACAAACAATATAACGGGTGCAATACAAAAAAGTGGTACAGTTTAAGCTGCCATCGGCAAGCTATTGATGGTGTTTTGATCAAACATAGTTCTCACTATTCCCAATGCTTTCCGGCAAGCATTTTTAATTTTACCAGTTAAAACCAATGACCGTAGAAAGATAATATTCTCTGCGTGATCCCGTTTCCAAAATAATCCTGTCCCCTTGATGCGGAGATTGATAACCCGGCGAATGGCACTTTCGACAGTTCCACTTCCTGTGGGCAGACCATTATCACGGAATGATTTATATTGAAATTTAGAGTGATCTCCAAAGTAACCGTTCATTTTTTTTAAAGCGGTGGACAAGGCTTCTTCGCACCCAGCAAGTTTTTTTCTGACAAGATCGGAGACCTCATTGATCGAGCCACCCCAAAGCAGTTCTCTAATTTCTACAGAGAGTTTCCGTTGTTCCTTCTTTGACAATTTCAAGGTGTCAAAGATTGTCTTTTTCACTATGTTGATATTCTGTTTTGCGTGGGTATAGTCCAAAATACGCTTTGCGTTACTCAAACCCAGTTCACTGATTAATTTGTCGACTCCGGGCCAGATGCCATTCCCGCCATCAGCGCAAAAAATAATTTCCGATGCTTCATCAAGGTTCATCCATAAAAGATATTCCTTGAGCAAATCAAAAAAGTCATCCATGCTGCCGCATGAACCATCAAGGATCGGGCTGACAGCTTTTATTTTTTGACCATTTTCATCAAATTGACTTATTGTAAGCAATCTTGGTTCAAACCATTCCGTGCGATATCCTTGCCTCTTCTGTCCTTTTTTTCGTTTGCCTCGCTTTATGCACCGTTCGCGGATGCGCCCTCCGTCAACGCAAATCAAAATCTTGATGCCTGGTTTCTGCCAGACCTCATCACCATTACATTCTATCCTGGTATTTTTAGCTAACCCGGCAAATCGTAAAGTGATATTTTGCAACAAGTGCTCATTCATGGTTATTCCCAAACCACGCAATGCATTGGCAGCAACTTCGAAAGAAGGACAGAGAACAGCCATGGACACACAAATTTCAATTAGTGCCGGACTTATTCGTTGTATAATTCCAAGCAATTCCAGACCAAGATGCCGTATCACCCCTTTTTGCCGTTTGGGCTTTCTGCCACGCTTTTTCTTTGGTTGCGTACGATAGAAAACAGGTGACCGAATTTTCCATGATCGTCCTGACTTAAGCCGTATAGTGATTTCACGATATTCGAGAAAGCGGCAGCAGCATTGAGCTCCCCATTGTTTTAATATTTGAAGGAAAACGGTATTAGACAGAAGCTCACTCAACTTATCGATAATTTCAAGCTCTGCTTTTTCTTGATATTCGGCATATAAATTTTGCTCAAATTCTGGAAAATTATCCAGCCCAAAGACTGAAGTGATTACATTATCTACGGTCACGACTTAATCCCCTTGAAGTTGTGACCTGCACCTAACTTCTCTCGCTTATGCAAACAGCAATTTACGGAAATCTCGTCGTAAAGGGTAAACAAAAATGTTTTTGACCGGAACCTTGAGCTTATTGTTTCGATCTTGTCTGCTTCTTCCTTTTGTTTGTCCTATTTTGCGCCAGTTTGCGGCCTTGTAACAAGTGCCAATATAACGTGTTGTATCAACAAATGTTTCCACCATGGCTATATGAGAATAATCACAAAAAGTAGTGGAAAAATAGAGAAAAATTTGCGAGATATATCAGGTTTAAGGCAGAAGCTCCCGCCTTTATCCTGCAAATAATCACCGGAGCTCCTGCCCAACCAAAAACCCCCAATAAAAGGGCAGGAATTATGTTACCAGAACTTTTAAAAAAGAAAAGTTTTTTCTTCCATCTTTACAAAATAGATAAACAGATAGCTGAACAATATAGGGCCATGCCATGTCCATTTTGTGGTGATCGTTTATACTTTGCCAATTATTTTCGTAAACCCCGCGGTGAACCAGATGGCTTCCCGAAAGAGTATTTTAAACGCTTCAGCCTTTGTTGTGGTAACCAGGACTGTCGACGTCGAGTAATCCCCCCTTCCTGTCGTTTTATGGGCAGAAAAATTTACTGGTTTCCTGTTATTATCAGTGTTGTTTCAGATATACAGGGCTCAATTCTTGAAACGGGAAAATTTGATACATCAGGATATTTTGATATTTCACGTAATACACTGACAAAATGGCTTAATTTTTTTAAGAATATTTTTCCCTTGAGCGCACAATGGCAGAGTATACGGGGACAGGTGTCTGCAAATGTCAAAAATAATGAACTGCCGGCAAGCCTTCTCAATCATTTTTTAAATGCTAAATCTTCCATTAAAGATGGACTTTCTGCCTGCCTCAAATTCCTGTCAAAGGGGTTTGAGATTGGGGTAAAAATCAGGGCAGGATAAGTCCACGCAGAGGATGACCATGGGCTTTTGCAATTAAATAATTTATGACTGTTTCCGAAATTTCGATTGAAATTTTATAGTAATTTAACATTGAAATTAGAAGGAGACAGAATTATGAGCAGTACAACGCAAAGTCCCGTGGACAAATGGGCATTATTTCGCTTCTCCGTTGTAGGTGGTTTACTGGCAAAACCTCCTGCCGTGGGAGAGTTGGGCAAAGAATTGGCCAAGCTGTCCCGAAAAAGTTATATGCATCCTGTGCATAAAAAATTAGTGGTATTTCATTTTTCCACCATTGAAAGCTGGTATTACAAAGCAAAGAATGCCAGTGATCCTATTGCCGCCCTTAGTCGCAAGGTCAGATCGGACATCGACAAATTGATTGTATTTACTCCGGACATGATAAAACTTCTTGGTAAACAGTACAATACTTATCCCAAGTGGAGCTATAAGCTTCATACGGATAACCTTGCCGCAGAAATACAGTTCTTGAATGATCCGGAAAAATGTCCGCCATCATATGCCAGCGTCAGACGGCAAATGATAAAAAAGGGCTGGTTTAAGAAAGCTTCGGTAAAGAAGAATCGCACAGCGGGACAGACAAAAGCTGCCCAGCGGTTTGATGATTATGAAATTCGCAGTTATGAAGTTGAATACGCCCATGCTCTCTGGCATCTGGATTTCCATGAATGCAGCAGGCGGGTATCCGATTCCAGCGGTCAATGGCATACGCCAAAGGCCTTGTGCATTCTTGATGATCATTCCCGTCTGTGCTGTCATATTCAATGGTATTTAAATGAGACAGCCGAAGTGCTTATTCATGGGCTGTCCCAGGCCTTCTACAAAAGAGGTATCCCCAGATCTTTGATGACAGACAACGGGTCTGCCATGATTGCCCATGAAACCTGCAATGGTCTTGCAAAACTGAGTATAAGCCATGAAACCACATTGCCTTACAGTCCCTACCAGAACGGCAAGCAGGAATCCTTCTGGGGTAATCTTGAAGGTAGATTAATCGCCATGATTAAACAGGTGGACCCATTGACTCTGGATTATTTGAACTATGCTACCCAGGCATGGGTGGAAATGGAGTATAATAAAAAAAGACATCAGGAAATATACATGTCACCTGTCCAGAAATTGCTTAAAAGTAAAAACATGTCACGTCCCGCACCTGACGAAAAGGATTTGAAGTTTGCTTTCACCGTTTGTGAATCCAGGAAACAGCGCAGATCTGATGGAACTGTATCCATCAATGGGACCCGTTTTGAGATTCCATCCCGTTTTAATCATATCACACAGCTGCATATATGTTTTGCTAACTGGGACAAATCCATTGCCTGGATTGTGGATAAAAGAACAGGCAAACAGATCGCAGCAATTTATCCCCAGGACAAAACAAAAAATGCTTCCGGTAAAAGACGTATAAAATCCAAACCGGAAGAAACCAGACTGCCCGAGGGGACATTAACTGAATCCGAGCCTGCATTACTGCGCAAAATACTGGCGGAATATGCAGAAACCGGCCAGCCGGCAGCATATCTTTCAATATAACCTCCATGAGGCGGAGCTGGCTTATGGTATCAACGATTTACGTTCTGTTACATATAGAACCACAAAGGAGAATTATGAAAACCGATAAACAATTACTTGCCTATTACGGACTTAAATGGAATCCTTTTTTGCCAAATATCCCGGTAGAGTCATTATGGCATCCCCCTCAAATGGACAATTTTATCTTCCGTCTCGAAAACATGGCCGCAGATGGTGGTTTTGCCCTTATCAGCGGAGATCCAGGCCTTGGTAAATCAAAAATTCTGCAGCTTATTGCCCATCAGTTCTCAAAATTTGATGAAGTGATTGTGGGGGTTATGGAAAGACCCCAGAGTAGTGTGGGCGATTTTTACCGCGAAATGGGATCTTTATTTGGTGTTAATCTCACACCTGCCAATCGATACGGCGGATTTAAGGACCTGAGAGAGAGATGGAAAACTCACACCAAAACAACTTTATTCAGGCCTGTCCTGCTCATTGATGAAGCCCAGGAGATGTTAACCGGATGTCTCAACGAGCTGCGTCTTTTAAGCAGCGCAAAATTTGATTCTCATAATCTTTTAACAACTGTAATCTGCGGGGATAATAGATTGACAGAACGCTTCAGGGCAAGGGATTTAATATCTCTTGGAAGCAGGATGCGGTTCCGGTTGAAACTTGACGGATTTACCAGGGATGATCTTCTCAACTATATGATACACTCCCTGAATCAGGCCGGGTGTCCACAACTTATGACAAAAGGCCTCATGCAAACACTTGTAGACCATTGTGCCGGTAATCAGAGAGTGCTCAACAATATGGCTGCAGAGCTTCTTGCCATGGGTCTTAAAAAAGAACGTTCCCAATTAGATGAGCAGCTTTTCATAGAAATTTTTTCAAGAAAGCCGTCTTTACGGCCTGAAAAACCCAAACGTATTGTTTCTGATATAATTACCCATTAAATATAAAATGGAAAAGCGGGGGTGACACCATCACTTCCGCTTAAATTAAATGAAAAATATTTTACTGAAAATCAGCAGATTTTTTAAAAATCATTACAGCTTTGCAGTCCTTGATGAAATAAAAGGCAGATGGATCGTCAAACCAGAATCCAGAAATATTGCCTACCTCAAGGCTGAAAATGCAAACGGCAGACATATTATTATTAAGCCCGATCCGCAAATTGAGCCCTTTTATATGCTTGCCGATGATCTTACCAACTCGCTGATTACCTGCCACCATAGACTTCCCTCCCGTGTTTTTAAACATGGCAGAATGGTTGTGGAAACTTCTCCTGGCAATTATCAGGTCTGGATACATTCAGACAGAGCACTTACGATTTATGAAAAAAGAT
>WFQS01000570.1 GCA_015486915.1 Desulfobacteraceae bacterium | reverse complement strand
TCTCATGACCTTTTTTAAGAATAAACTATAATAATTTACTTTAGTTGCATGATATAGCCATTTTTTTGTTAAAATTGAATTGACATGCTCACCAGGATATGGGTATTTTATCCGAAATGAGCTAAAGATGTGTATATTAAGGATTGCTAAGGTCGAATATTTACTGGCCGTTGATAAAAAAATCAGGCGGAATATATTGTTCTCCAAATTAAAATCTCAAATATTTATTCTTAATTATCTTGGTGCCCTGTTAACAGTTTTTGGGGTTCTGTTGCTCTTGCCATTTATACCTGCTGTATTCTTTCATGAACTTGCCAGGGATCATTATGAAATAACTACTTTTCTTCTGCCGTCACTGATCTCGATTGCAACTGGCATACTTCTCCAGAGGGGAATACCAAAACGGGCTCCAAGCGTACAAGAAGGGATGGTGATTACCGCCCTTGCCTGGATTGTTATTTCCATTGTTGGAAGCCTGCCTTTTATTTTCGGACTTGACAAATCCTTTGTGGATGCGGTTTTTGAAACTGCAAGCGGGCTTACAACAACCGGCATAACGGTTTTTGAAGGGCTTGATTCAATGCCAATGGCCATTCTTTTCTGGCGGGCCCTTATCCAGTGGATTGGCGGTCTTGGAATTTTAACTTTTTTTCTTGCCGTTGCATTCAGGGGAGGGGGGGCATCTGCCACTCTTTTTGGATCTGAAGGCCATAAAATTGCAGCTCCAAGGCCGGTGCCCGGTATATACAACACTTTAAAAGTTCTGTGGTCAATATATATTTTTTTTACTGTGGTCAGCATTATACTGTTGTGGGCAGAGGGCATGACATTTTTTGATGCTTTAACCCACAGCTTGACTGCAATTTCAACGGGCGGGTTTTCAACTCATGATGCAAGTATCGGTTTTTTTTCAGGATTCAAACATGGGATTTTAATTGAATATACAATAATATTTTTCATGCTCATGGGAGGGATCAATTTTCTAATACATTTTCAGGTGTTTAACGGGCATTTTATGGCACCTTTCCGTGATTTTGAAATGAAATGGTTCTGGGGGGTTCTTATAGGCTCAACATTTTTCATCATGCTGGATCATTTCGCCCATTTTCCAATCAGTATGGCAGATTTTTCAAATCATTTTGCACAGAGCCTAAAAAAAATTAATGATGTATTCAGAATAAGTTTTTTCCAGGTAGCCTCCATGATAACAAGCACAGGATTTGCAACAAAAGACATAAATGCAGCCTTTTTCCCTGCCCTTGCAAAGCAGATTTTCATGTTTCTGATGTTTGTGGGAGGCTGTGTCGGCTCCACAGCCGGCGGGATAAAACTTCTGCGGCTGGGTATCATGGTTAAAACATTAAAAACCGAATTGATGAGACTTGTTTTGCCGGCCAGGGCCGTTCTTCCCGTTGTGGTACAGAAAAAGGTGATATCCGACCAGCAGATCCGGTTGATCTGTTCACTTTTATGCGCTTGGACCATTCTGATATTTGCAGGTGCAGGTATAACAGCGTTTTTTTCAGACTTAAATGCGTGGCAGTCACTTTCAGGCATGCTTTCAGCAATGGGAAACATGGGGCCGTTTTATTTTTCCGTGCATAAAATGGCTTCCCTTCATCCTTTGATTAAATGGACTTACACCTTTGGCATGATTGCAGGCAGGCTTGAGATACTGCCTTTAATTGTACTTATCTTCCCGATGTCGTGGAAACAGTAGTTTTCAATTACAGGAGTTTTTGATTATGTATATTATCATTGCAGGGGGCGGAATAGCAGGCTCCACACTTGCATCGGCACTTGCTGAACGTAAACATGATGTGGTTGTCATTGATCTTGATAATGAACGATGTGAAACAATATATGCAGAATCAGGGGTTGTAACGGTTAACGGAAACTCAACCGATATCAACACCTTGAAAGCGGCAGGTATTGAAAAAACTGACATAGCCATAGGTGCCATGTACTCGGACACTGCCAATCTTACTTTTTCCATCCTCGCAAAAAGTTTCAATGTGAAAAGAGTGATGGTGAAAATGCGTGATCCTTCATATGCACAGGTTTATAAAGCGGCAGGAATCTCTTCTGTGTGCAATATGATTGAGCTTTTCAGGAACAAAATTCTCATGGAACTGGAAAATCCCAATATCAGAATAATTTCCAACCTTGAGGACAGGAACACCCAGTTGATCATGATTAAATTTCCAGGAGCCGACCCTGACGAGGGAATAACAATAATGGAGCTTGCAAAAAAAGACATTTTTTCAGATAATTGTGTTTTTGCAGGGATTTACCAGAAAAAAATTCAGAAAATAATAATGCCGAGGGGAGGAGATAAGGTCTATCCCGATGACAAACTTTTCATAGTTGCCCATAAAACAAGGGTAAAGGCTATTTCAAATTATATAGATAAAATATCCGGTACTGTAAAAACATAGATCAGGCACTTTCAGCATTTAAAGCCCTAAGTATCCTTTTCTTAATTTTTTATCGGCTTTTTTCCCGAGGCTGTAAGTATAATACATCCTGGCAAATTCTTTGTCTTTTATGGTCCCTTTTACCACACCGTTTAATATCAGAGTCAGTCCTTTGCCTGGAACATATATTGATTCTGAGACTGAACCTTTTTTCATATCCTGGTTAAGCCAGTCTGCATATTGTTTGATTTCGGCACGGTGTTTGTTGACAAGCGCAGGAGGATTTGTTTTTTCCATTTCATCTATAAATCCCTTTTGAATTTTTTTTGCCGTTGCAAGATTGGTAAGGTAGTGAAGATCGTAATACTTAACCTGCTCAGATTCAATCGCTTCTTTTGCATTTTTTGTTGGATGCTCAAGGTAAAGCCCCCCCGCAAAAACCTTGATAAAAATCATTGCCTTTCTTAAGGCAACTCCGTTCAATGTCAGGGTCTGTCTCTTATACACATCTGACG
>WFQS01000569.1 GCA_015486915.1 Desulfobacteraceae bacterium | reverse complement strand
GTCAATGCCCCCACATCCGAGCCTGCTTCAGGTTCAGTAAGGAGCATTGTTCCGCCCCATTCCCCGGAAAACATTTTTTTCATGTACAGTTTTTTCTGTTCTTCATTACCGAATTTTTCCACAAGTTTGGCCGCCCCGTGGGTCATGGCGCTGTACAGCATGAATGACGGATTGGCTCCCACAAGGTATTCAATGGCTGCAAGTCCCACAAGTTTGGGCATTCCCTGTCCGCCCACTTCAGGATCATCAGTCATGGCAAGCCATTCACCTTCCCTGTAAAGCTTCCATGCCCTTTGAAAGGATTCAGGTACTTTTACCATACCGTTTTCAAATATACACCCTTCCTCATCTCCGAGTTTCTGTGTGGGAAGAATCTCTTTCACGGCAAGGTTTCTTGCCTCTGAAAGTATAAGATCAACGGTCTTTTTATTAAAATCCTCAAATAATTCGTGCTCAACCATTCCTAATTGTTCATGAAGAACAAAATCAATATCCCTGCGGTCTGAAATTAATTGTGCCATAATTGATTTTTTCCTTTTTAATAATTTTGTATTATTTTTGTTCTGCCCTTTGTCTGCCCCATGATCGAAAAACGGTTTTTGTCCAATTTATCATGTTTTCGATCCTTAAGCCGACAGCAAGCCTTGATATAGAATAAAATTTAATGAAATCAACAGCCTGATTGTTGAAAAAAATTCTTGCAAACACCTGTAAACAATGGGCTTTTATTTCTTTCAGTGGCTGTTGATTTTTCTTTTGCCTTTTTATTTATAGGCATACCTAAGACAATAAAACACTAAAGTCAATATTTACAAAAATATAATTGACATGCTTGTTTTTTTCTGGTTAGTTCAAAAATTAGGCTCAATATTTGATGCATATTCATTTGCATTAAAACTTAAAGGATGATTTTTTTTATAAATATTTTAACAGGGCATTTTAACAATAAATTTTTATTTTGTATGCTTTATACAAAACTAAAGCGAGCGATGCCCGCAACCCATGTGCCTGCCTCAATTTTTTGTTTTTTGTTACAGAAATTCACAGGGTAAGGCACTAATAGGAATACACCATGATTATTGGACTTGATGTTGGCGGTACCCATACCGATGCAGTCCTTTTGAGCAGTAAGGGAGTTGAGAAGCAGGTTAAAGTTCCAACTGATGTTTCCGATCTTTTTAATACGGTTTTATCAGGTCTTACACAACTTTTAAAAGATATCTCTCCCGATGTTATTAAAAGGATAGTTTTAAGTACAACACTTACAACCAATGCAGTTGTACAGAAAAGAATTGATCCCGTTGGTATTATAGTTTCATCGGGACCGGGGATTGACCCTGAATTTTTCAGAACGGATAATCATTATTATTCAGTATCCGGCTCAATTGACCACAGGGGAAGGGAAAGAGAATCTGTCAACGAGGAGGAAATAGTATCTGCAGGGAAAAAACTTGTAGCCGCAGGTGTTGATTATATCGGTGTAATAGGAAAATTTTCAACGAGAAATCCATCCCATGAAATCCATATAAAAGAGATTCTAAAGGATAAATTTAAAAAAATATTCATGGGCCACCAGGTTTCAGGTAATCTGAATTTTCCAAGAAGAATTGCAACCACACATTTAAATGCAGCTGTTTACAGTATGCACAAAAGTTTTTTCAATGCAGTTGAGAAATCTTTAAAGGAAAAAGGGCTCAATGTTCCAATTCAGATTCTAAAGGCTGACGGCGGAACAATGAACCTTGAATCCTCCATGGAGTTTCCCGGTCAGACAATACTGTCCGGTCCTGCTGCAAGTGTAATGGGCTCAATTGCATATGCTCCGGAAGAAAAGGACACAATTGTGCTTGATATCGGGGGAACCACAACGGATATTTCAATTTTCATAAATAAGGTCCCATTGCTTGAACCCGTTGGAATACAGAGGGGAAAATATAAAAGTCTCATAAGATCACTTAAAACTTATTCCAAAGGGCTTGGAGGAGACAGCAGAGTTAAGGTCGTTGATGGAAATCTAATTATAGGGCCGGAAAGAATGGGCCCTGCAATGGCCTTTGGAGGGAAAGTCCCCACGCCCACCGATGCCATGGTTGTCCTGGGAATTATGGATCAGGGAGATAAAACAATGGCCATGCAGGGGATAGATGCAATTGCAGGAAAGCTGGGTGTTTCTTCCATGGAAGCTGCAAAAAATATCTTTCATCAGGTATGTTCCATGATTTTAACCGAAGCATTTGAAATGGTTGATCATATAAATCACAAACCGGTTTATACA
This sequence comes from Desulfobacteraceae bacterium, assembly GCA_015486915.1. Next base: position 151 of record WFQS01000569.1, on the reverse strand, counting down.
GTGCATGAATTTTTGCAGGGTTATAAAATCAAACCCGAAAAAATACTTCTTTTGGGAGGACCGGCGAGGTATTGTGCAGGGGAAATCGAGGACCTTTCAGGTATTGAAACCCAGGTAGTACCATGCTCAAGCGTGGCAAACGCCATTGGAG
>WFQS01000568.1 GCA_015486915.1 Desulfobacteraceae bacterium | reverse complement strand
TGCTTCATCTGTCTTAAAATACGATGGCAGGCCGATCTATCCTGAATATATCATTGAGAAAATAAAAAATACTATGGGATACTGATATGGTAACAACAAGATTTGATATTGATAATGAAAATCAATGGTGTCCCGGATGCGGAAATTTTTCCATTCTTGAGGCCATGAAAAAAGCATTTATATCCCTTGAGTTCAAACCGGAGGATCTGCTTGTCATATCCGGAATAGGACAGGCAGGTAAAACACCATATTTTATGGAATGCAATATGTTCAACGGGCTGCACGGAAGAGCCCTTGCCATTGCAGCAGGGGCAAAAACCGCCAATCACAACCTCAATATAATAGTGAACTCAGGAGACGGGGACTGTTATTCAGAAGGGGCAAATCATTTCCTCGCCGCCATCCGCCGTAATCTTGACATAACCCTTCTTGTGCACAATAACCGGATTTACGGACTGACAAAGGGCCAGGCTTCGCCCACTTCATCCTTTGGCATGAAAACCAAAATGCAGAAATCGGGAAATGTATCTTCTTCATTTAATCCCATTGCAACGGCCCTTGTGTCAGGTGCAGGATTTATAGCAAGGGGGTTTTCAGATGATATCGATCAATTATCGTATCTCATTGAAAAAGCTGTTAAATACAAAGGTTTTTCAATGATCGACATATGCCAGCCCTGTGTATCCTTTAATAAATTCAATACCCGTTCATGGTATAAAAAAAGAATTTTCAGGCTTGATGAAAATTATGACGATAAAGGTTTAAAACACGATCCACATGATTATTACAGAGCATTAAAACTTGCCCATATGGGAGAGGATAAAATACCCACGGGAATTATTTATCTAAAACCCGGAATTGCTTTTCATGAAAGGATAGAAGTATTAAAAGAAAAACCCCTGTGTGAATACGATTTTGCAGAAGCTCAAATTAACCGTATAATAAACAACCTGTAATCATACATGCCGATGATGGTTAAAGATCCCAAGGAGAGAATAAATGAATAAATGGTATTGTTCCGTGTGTCATGAAACATTGACAAGTGAAAACAAACCCGAAGAATGCGAAACCTGCCATGCAGACAGCAGAATGATAATGGATATCGAAAGTGTTCCTGCAACCCTTGAACAGGTAAGGGATATGGCAAGAAAAAAACTTAAGGGAATTTGTGCTGCATACCCGAGATGCGATGGAAATTTTGACAAAATATGCCAGAAAGAAGCCTATGGGAAGCCCATAGGACTTGGAGGTGCGGGCCAGGGTCATTCATTCAAGGCAAATGTTGAATCTCTTGCAGATGTAAAATTAAATACATCTGTCCTTGGAGACCATTTTGAACCGGACACATCATGCTCTTTTCTCGGTATTGATCTTGATTTTCCAGTCATGGCATCATCCACGGCCGGTGCAGGAAAATACAATGATGCAATAGATGAAACCATGTTCTGCATTTCCGTATTAAGGGGTTCAAAGGAGGCTGGCACCATAGGTCTTCGCGGGGACACCTGGTTTTACACCCTTGATGATCATCCCTCGCTCAAAGCCATGGAGAATATAAACGGATATGGTATTCCCATATTCAAGCCAAGGGCACAGGATGTTTTAAAAAAGCTCATTGAAAAAGCTGAAAACCTTGGCTGTAAAGCAGTGGGTATAGATCTTGACGGGTGCGGATCAACAATTATGGCAAGATATGGACAGCCTGTTTTTAAAAAAAATGTCAAAGACATTGAAGAACTGGTGAATTTTTCATCTCTGCCACTGATTACAAAGGGCATAATGATTCCCGATGAAGCCCAGAAATGTTCAGATGCAGGAGCTGCGGTAATTTCCATATCAAACCATGGAGGAAGAGTCCTTGATTCAACCCCTGGTGTTGCGGAAATGGTGCCTCTTATCAGGAAAAAATTAGGCGACTCTGCTGTTATTACGGCAGACGGGGGGATCAGGACAGGATACGATGTGTTAAAAATGCTGGCCCTCGGCGCCAATGCCGTTTTCCTTGGAAGGGATATAATAAGGGCGGCTGTGGGCTCAGGTGCCCTTGGTGTGAAACTGCACCTTGAACATGTCAGAAACACCCTGAAAAAAGCGATGTTCATGACCGGAACAAAAAACATTGAAATGGCTGATTCAAGGATAATATTTAACGGATAAAACCGCCATGAGGCGGATAACACAACTACAAAGGAGGTAACATGGGAAAAATTTTATTAGTATTTGCAACAAGAACAGGTGGAACTAAGGCAATTGCAGAATTGATAGCAGAAGGAGTCCGTGATGCAGGACATGAGGCTGTAGTCAAAAAAATAAATGAAATCAAGAGTGAAGAGGATCTTAATGGATACGACGGATATGCTTTTGGGTCTGCAACCTATCATGGCCAGATGATTACATCCATGAAACAGATGCTGTTTCTTGCAGAAAGGGCAGATCTAAAGGACAAGCCAGGAGGCTCCTTTGGCTCCTATGGCTGGAGCGGTGAGGCTCCGGGAAGAATATTTGATACCATGGACAATATTTTTTCCATGAAAATGGTATCACAGGGGCCTTTAATGATCAAGGCAAGCTGGGTTGAGGGAGCTGCCCAGGCTGCAGGGGAATATGGCAAAAGTCTTACAGCAGGTATTTAAAAAACGGATTGAAGCAGCAAGTGTATCAAATATTTACAGAAAAAACGGAACAGACAAAACATACATATGAAATAACTGCCATGAGGCAGATCTGAAGACTCTCAGACTGCCTCTAATAATCAAAGATTCTGACAAATATAGGATCGAAGATGCGAAGCCAACTCCTATTCTTAAAGGAACTTAGCAGGAATTTCATATAAAATTTTCATGCAATTTGAAATAAATAATGAACAATTTATCCACTGGCTTAACATGGAGTGGGATATTGAATTTAAAAGTGCCCGCGAAGATATTGACATTTACGGCAGTCCCGAACGGGCACTTTCTCGCATTGTAATCCAGGATAAAAAAAACAGGCTTTTCCTGCTTGAAAAATTTTCAAGGGACAAATTTTCTCTTCGCAGAAATGTTGGAAGAGCAATTAAATATTTAAATTCCAACGGCCTTAAAGAGGCTCTTCCATACCTGAAAACAAAACATGGAGATTTTTTGCCATTTTTTAATGATTCATGTTATGAAATTTCCCTTTTTTTAAAAAATACAGAAGTCAAACGGCCTGAATACCTTGAATCCGGGGAAATAGGAAAAAATTTTGCTTCTTTTCTGCTGAACCTGTCCAAGGCTTCTTCTGATATGGGGGAAAAAATCGTTTTTCCACCCTTTTCCATAAAAAAATATATTTATAAATTATTCAGTGAAATGGAACTGCATGATATAAAAATGCATAAAAAATATCTTCCTTTCTTTGATTTTCTGGAAAAAAAATTCATGGCTGTTCATGACAGCATTCCTTCTGCCTTTTGCCATGGAGATCTTCATCCTTTAAATGTAATCTGGAACAATGAAAAAATAAAAGCTGTTATTGACTGGGAATTTGCCGGGATAAAACCTGAAATCTATGATGCAGCCAACCTTGTGGGTTGCGCAGGAATTGAGGACCCAAATGGTCTCACACATGCCATGGTCGTAACTTTTATTGATTCACTTAAAAAATCCGGAATTATATGCGAAAATGGATGGAATATTTTTCCTGAATATGTTCTGGCATTAAGGTTTGCATGGCTTTCTGAATGGCTGCGCAAAAAAGACAAAGAGATGCTTGAGCTTGAGGCATGTTATATGGATATTCTAATTAACAACATGGATATTTTAAGACAGATCTGGAAAATTTGATTAGCAAAAAATTTAACTATCAATTGAAAAAGGCTTTATATTAAAATGGTATCCTTTAAATCAGTTCCAACCTGAAATAGAAATAAGGGAACTGGAAGAAAATAATATACGTATATCGTGCAGTACTTTTGTTCGTTTTCAAGGCGTGATGACAGGTGCATAGTCGAACTATGTGCCTGTTATCACAACAGAGAAATCGGGCAAAAGGGCAAACAGGATGCGTAAATTATTTTTTGGAAGTTCCCTAAAGGATACCTGTAACAATTAATACGTCAAATTAAAAATTAATAATTCTCCGGTACTAATTCAAAATGAGCCTTTGCATGGGCACATGCAGGGCAAACTTCAGGTGGTTCAGTTCCTTCATGCAGGTATCCGCAGTTTCTGCAGCGCCATACAACTTTTTCTTCCCTTTTAAATACAAGGCCTTTTTCAATATTTTCCACAAGGGTAAGAAACCTTTTTTCGTGGTATGTTTCGGCAATAGCAATGGATTCAAAGGTCTTGGCAATATTTTCAAAACCTTCTTCCCTTGCTTTGACTGCAAACTCAGGATACATGGTTGTATTTTCATAATGTTCCCCTGCTGCAGAAGCCTTGAGGTTGTCCATGGTTCCTGCAATGGTTCCTGCCGGAAATCCAGCTGTAATTTCAAGCTCTGCACCGGATTTAAGATATTTGAACAGCCTTTTGGCATGCTCTTTTTCATGGTTGGCAGTTTCTTCAAAAATAGATTGAATCTGGACATAACCTTCTTTTTTTGCCTTGGAAGCAAAATAGGTATATCTGTTACGGGCCTGGGATTCTCCTGCAAATGCTTTTAATAAATTTTTTTCAGTTTCCGTTCCTTTTAATTCAGCCATACGTCCTCCTTAAGACATTTGACAGTTCTGTAAAAAATCCACAGATCCATCATGTTCATTGTGATAATAATTAATTAGTATTTCCCGCAATCTGCTTTACAATATCTGAAAACCCTGCTGTACTGCCAAGCATGATGCAGCCGACAATTTTATTGTTTTTCTTCACTATTTTGCGATATATACCATCGCTTTCCTCTATCTCACTTTCAAGGAGATTATCAGGATCAATATCTCCTGCTGAAGCAAGATCAATGCCAGCAACTTTCAACCTGTTGGACGGGACAATGGTTTTAAACTCTTCTGACACACCTGCCATATTTGCACCGGCCACCCTTCCCTGCCCCTGTGCTTCCGGCCATATGCAAAAATTTGTCTGCTCAAACTGGGCTATATCCCCGGCAGCATAAATGTTTTCAAGGCTGGTTTCCATGCGGGAGTTAACAATAACTCCACGATCCGCTTCAAGCCCTGTTTTTTCAGGCAGGCCAAGGTCCGGCCGGACTCCTGCAGAAAAAAGAACCATGTCAGCTTTAAGCTCCTCCCCTGATTCCAGCTCCACACCCTCTGCAGCCTTTTCTCCTGTTATCTGTTTTGTCACAGCACCAAGCCTGAACCCAAACCCCTGTTTTTCAAGCATATTTTTAAGCAAAAGTGCGCCATGCGGGTCCGTCTGCCGCGGCAGGAGTCGGTCAAAAAACTCAACAACAACAAGTTTTATTCCCCTGTTAATAAGTGCGTGGGCAGCCTCTAGCCCGAGAAGACCGCCACCGATGGCAACCACATTATCCGCAGAAGCTGCAGCCTTGACAATACCTGCAGCATCTTCAAAACTGCGGAGGCTGAAAACATTGTCTTTTGAGCTTCCGTTAACCGGAGGTATAAAAGGATTGCTTCCCGTTGCAATTAAAAGGGAATCATAGTCAAAAATATTTCCATCCTGATCTGCTGCCTGCTTTCTTATACTGTTGATATCTGTAATTGTGACTCCAAGCTTAAGATCAATTTTATAATCTGAGTACCATTTTTCATTTTTGATAATCAAATCTGTTTTATCGGCAAGACCGGCAACAAAATCGGGAAGTTTTATCCTGGAATAGAAAGGCACTTCTTCTTTTGTAACTATTGTAATCAATCCATCGGGATCATTTTTACGAATTTTCTCTGCAGCCGTTGTACCGGCCACACCATTTCCTATTATCAAATATTTTTTCATAATAATTGCCTCCATAAAAGTGAATGTCACGGCCATGATACCAAAACGAAACTGTTTTGGAGCGGTTAAAAAAATTTTCCTTATATCAGTTAAAATCCAAACAAAATTGAACAGCGATCAAAGGTCTGAGGTTTTATAAGAAAGAGCTCACGTTTGACAGAGTAACTGATGCTCTTTTTATGTTTGTCAAAACCTATGGTTTTTTGAGGCTCCGTAGCGCAGTTCAGCTCGGCCTCATGGCCGTTATGTGGTTCGACATTAGTGCCTTACCCTTGAATTTCTGTAATAAAAAACAAGAAATTGAGGCAGGCACATGGGTTGCGGGCATCGCTCTCTTTAGTAAATACCATGCATTTATTGAAATTATAATTTCAGGTCTAAAAAATTTAATTTTAAAAAATGCAAACATCGTGCCGACTTATTTTTTATTTAAATGGAATCCACCCAAAACAAACAATTCTCATAACGGCCATAGAACCGTTACGGGTTTACTCCAGCCCGGTTTCTCAACAAAAGATAAATCAGGCGCATTTTATTTACGTTCTATTTCTTACAAAAACAATATGAATAAAAAAGATGTCTAAACACAAAAAAACTTTTCAGTTTAACCAGAATGAAAATCCAAGGCGGGCAATACCGCACCCCATTTCCTTTTTCCGATTTTTTATTTTTTTTGACAGGAATGGGGAAATAAGGCACTAAAAAAACACCCAGCTCAAATATAATACATTTTATAAGACATGATTGTATCATGGTACACACAAGAATGGATCAGTTGCTTTCTAATGAAACCGTTAGTTTAATTAAAAAAGCACGACACCGTGTGCCTTGACTGATAATCATATTTGAGATAAGGTATTTTAATATTGGCACCTGAGTTTAACCGGCATTTTTACGGCGATGACTGTAATTTTTATAAGGAGAAAATATGAATCCTGAAATTTTCAGAGAATACGATATAAGGGGTATTGTAGAAAAGGATATCACGGAAAATGATGCAGTTTCAATAGGGAAGGCCTATGGCACAATGATCAAAAAAGACGGAAAGGTAAAGGTGACCGTGGGAAGGGACTGCAGAAACAGTTCTCTGCCTTTTTCCAGACGGTTCATTGAGGGCATACTTTTAACGGGATGTGATGTTATTGATATTGGAGTATGCACCACGCCGGTTCTTTATTTTTCAATTCATAACCTTGAGGTTCAGGGCGGAGCCATGGTAACTGCCAGCCATAATCCTGCAGACTATAACGGTTTTAAACTTATGAACGGATCTGACTCCATACACAGCAATGGCCTCCAGGAAATTCGCAAAATTATTGAAAAACAGGAATATGCATCTGGCAGGGGAAATCTGACAAAAGTTGATGTGACCACACCATATATGGAATA
>WFQS01000567.1 GCA_015486915.1 Desulfobacteraceae bacterium | reverse complement strand
AAGTGGAGGTTGATCATGGTGAAATGTGTTGGTTTGAGAAAAGATCGGTTATGCAATGATAAAGGTTTTACCCTCATTGAAATGGCCATAGTTCTCGTCATAATAGGGTTGATAATTGGGGCTGTAGTAAAAGGGCAGGATTTGATTCAATCTGCCAAACAGAAAAAGTTCTACACCAAAACCCTTAAAACATGGGAACTTGCAGCGGTTAATTATTACGACCGTACAGGCAAGGTTCTCGGGGATTCAACTGCAAATGGGGGAACAGCTGCCACCGAAGACGGTCATTTTGACAATGTCAGCGGGGCAAATTTCGATAATGCAAACGGTATAGATGCAACGCTTAAAAAAGTTGGATTAACTGTACCGGTCAGCAACACATCCAAAAGCGGACAATTCACGTTTAAAGGGAAATACAGCGGGACACAAACCATTACCATATATCTCTATTATCTGCACAGCGCTACTGATAGCAGATACAATAACACCCTTTATTTAACAAGAGTCCCAACTGATCTTGCCATTGCCCTTGATACCATGATAGATGGAAAAATGGATGCTACATCGGGAAACTTCAGACAGTATCAGGACAATGTAGTATGGCCAGATGCATCCGCAACAGCTACAGTAAACGCCATGTATATTCTGAATGTACCCTGATAATTTACCCAGGGCCCACTCAAAATAACTTTACATTCCGGAAGCCGCTTCATCTACAATTAGATCCAAATTTTTTTCCACAGACAGATTTCATCTGCAGCATCCGGGAAAAGGTGCCCATTCTTTTTTATAAGGATTTATTACAATTATAAAAACAGGTACAATAACATTTTTTCTTGCTGTTTTATTTATCATTTCAGGTTATCTGCTGATTTCCTCCTATAATAACTATAGAGTCAGTTATAGTGAATTAACAGTATTAAAAGGGCAAGAAACGTTTATTCAAAACCGTATCAAAGAATTGGAACAAAAAAAGAAAATTATTAAGGATCTAAATCGTTTTACTACTGAAATAGATAATTTAGGATTGACAAAAGACAGATGGGACAATCTTGCCGTTAATATTAAAAATAAATTTTTGAATTTTCCTGAACTTGAAAAAATTATTTCTCTGACTGACAATTCAGATCTGTACTATTTCAAACCATCCTTTCTCCATATTAAAACAAACAGAGCCGGCATGAGCATCGATAATCCGGCATCAAAAAAAATTTTTATCCAGTCCAAGGCAACTGACAGCCTTAATTCCGATATTCAGAAAATTCACGAAGCTGACCTTCCGGAATCGAAAAAATTCAATAATTCACAGCATCATGGCGATGTAACGGTAAGCCTTATTGGGTCCTTTCTTATTAGGAAAAGGTGATGCATATGGGTGATAATTTTATTATAGACCTTGATGAATCAACCTACAACCTTGTCGGTCAAAATCTGAACACCATATCAGGCGATTTTGATTCAGTTAAAGAATGTAAAATTCTTGTTACAGATTTCGCTAATACTTCTGTTTCAAGGGTAATGCATGTGGAGGCAGATATCAAATATGCTGAAGCAATGGTGGCAAGAAAATTCCAGGACGATGGAGATTTTGATGAACCTGTATCTGTAATCACCCATTGGAAAAGAAGAAAAGGAAAAAAAAATACGGAAATATTTTGTACAGCAGTCCCGTCAAGAATTTATTTTCAATACCTGGAACAGATCAATGGGCATGGGAATCTGCTTATTCTGCTTCCTGTCCTTTCAGTACTTGCTGATTTTATCGGTCATATTCCCCACAAAAATCCCATTGCTGTAATTTTCAGGCATGGCCGTTTTGCAGATCTTGTCATAGCAAAAAAAACTCAGTATTATTATACAGCAAGGTATGTGATGTTTGACACATCTGAAGAACAAATTCTAAATCTATGGAAGACGATTAAACGGGAAATTGAAACTGCCACTGAAGAACAAGCTATTCAGATGGAAAAAATTATTTTCCTTAACTGGATTGACACGGGCAGGAACGAACCACTTTTTGATAATTTTAAAACAGACTGCTTTGTTTTTAATGAGGAAATAGTTTTTGCAGATGATGATAGTTACAACTTATCCTTTACAAAAGCATTAAAAATGTGTTCTCCACTTAAGGGGATTGCACCCGGCAACGGAAAACTTTTCTATTTTGCAGATAAATTGTATCCATACATAATGGTTATATTCATCATTCTTATTGCGGCAATGTCAAGTGGTTATTTTTCTTATCACTTTAAAACAAAAAGATTAAGACAGGATATTGCAGCAACACAGCAACACATCCATAAAATGGAAAGCAGGATGACTTCTTCTATCCCTGTACAATCAAACTATTTAAAATCAGTGGAATTTATTGATTCCCTGTTTTATATTAAACACCTGCCTTCATACCGAAAAATAATAAATGATATTTCATCGGGTCTTTATCCTTCCATCAAAATT
>WFQS01000566.1 GCA_015486915.1 Desulfobacteraceae bacterium | reverse complement strand
CTTTTGTTCTTGACGCAACTCTCAGTGCATCTGAAGTCAAGGGAGATGTGAAGATCATTTCTTCTCCAAAAATTCTTACCCTTGATAATAAAAAAGCGAAAATTAAGCAGGGCCTGCAGTATCCCTACCTTGAAAGGGATAACAGCGGGGGCTCTTCCGTAAAATTTAAGGATATTGATCTGCTTCTTGAAGTCACCCCCCATGTTACGCCGGATAAACGGATTGCCATGCGTGTTCATCTGACCAAGGATGATGTTGCTTCAATTACCAATGGAGTGCCCTCTTTGTCAACAAATGAAGCGGATACAGAACTTCTTATAAATGATGGTGACACAATAGTCATAGGAGGAATTACTAAGGCGACCATAAATCATGGTAAAACCGGTTTTCCGGTTCTCTCCTCCATTCCCGGCCTTGGTATGCTGTTTGGGTCTACAACTAAAAGTGATAATAAGAACGAGCTGCTTATATTTATAACTCCATCAATTGTTCAGCTTCAACAGGTCAAACAGAATTGATGTTGTGGATTCTATGGATTTTTAGGATCGGAGATGAAATAAGTTGAACAGAAATAGCGCAGAATTCTTACCCCATGTACACGGCGCATTAAAGGTTGCATACTCAACGTATTCGGCCTTTGATGCAACAAAGTAGATGGGCCGGAAGACAAGCAATCTCGTTCAACTTATAAAATTTTCGATCCTTATTACTGCATGGATTTCAGCTTATTTATATGGACTTCTGCTTCTTGTGCAGGGCCTGATCCGGGAGCAAGTTTGATAACGGTTTGCCATGATCTTTCTGCATCCGAGAATTGATGAACCATCTCATAGGCTTTTGCAAGGTCAGCATGAAGGATGACAGCACCGGGTTTCTTTTTAATTTTTCGGTTAAGAAAATTAATTGCATGGTAACCATTGCCAGTTTTGATATAAACCGTGGCAAGTCCGTGTACAGCCTGTATAAATTCCGGACTTAGCTTGAGAGCTTTGGAAAAATTTTTTTCTGCAAGACGATATTCTTTTTTTTCAATATATGCCCATCCCATATTGGAAAGGGGATAATGGGGTGTCGCATAGAGTAGATTTCCGGAAATTGCCTTAAAACATGCTATTGCAGAATCCCATTTTTTTTGTTCCATATAAGCTGTTCCAAGGTTGTTCCTTGCAGGGATATAGTCCGATTTCAGTTTTACTGCAAGCTGGAAATGTTTTGCTGCAAGGGCAAATCTCTTCTTAGCCATGAAGGCAAGTCCCAGGTCATTTTCAAGATAGGGGTCGTCATGGATAACTTTTTCAGCTTCAAGAAGTTTTCCAAGTCCTGCTGTGTAATCACCTGATATCAGATATGCATGCCCTATATTCATTGACCCTTCAGCATTTTTCAATGCCTGCTGCCGGACATCAGGACCGCAGGAGAACATTGTTACCGTCATGGTCATTATTAAAAAGGTAAGTAGCAGTTTTCTCATTTTATTTTGTCCTCCGTATAGAATAATAATATCTTAATATTTTTCTGATTGAGAAATGACATTGTTTCTTTACCTGGCAGTTGATCTGTAATAAGAAGGCCGTTGATATGCGATTTTATCATATTGCCTGCTATATATAATCCATTAATTGTGATTTCTCTGTTTGTTTCAGCACTGACAAAAACAGGATTCATTGTAACGGACATGCCAAGATCGGTAAATAATTTTGATAATGATATTATAAACTTATCTTTTGGCGGAAAAGAGATAACATTAAAGCCTTTTTTCCTTATAATGTCCAGGGCATAACCGTAAATAGTTCCAAAATCAACGAGTATATCAGATCTCGCCTTTGAGCTGATTTTTCCGAGCTTAACATTTAAAGAGATACTGTTAAAGGACAGGGAAACCTTTTCATCCGGCGTATACTGAAAACGGGTAAAATCAAGAATTTTTTTGAGTGCAGCCTCATGGCCGAAGGGTAATATTGCGTGTTTTGCCTTAAGATTCATCACTTTGAAGGTTGCCATGTCCTGTGCTGAATTTTTTTTGTTGATTTTCTTTTTCCTATCAATTTTTCCACCTGATTTTCTTTTTCCTGTCTTTAATTGATTTATGCTGGTTCCCGGTTCTTTCATGTTTAAATAATCAACAGCTTCGGCAAGGGTTATCACTTTAAGGTTTTTCCAGAATTTACCGATTGTTCGAGACAATACATCTGAATCTCTGCGATCAGGACTAATGAGGATCTTCCCACCATTTGCAAGTTCGATTACAGGATGTGATTTAAGATCAAGGACAATGTCCGGTCTGTTAATTCTTGGGAAATAGAATCTGCCTGTATGAATAAGTCTGCCTCCAACAACTGAAGCATATTTTTTCAGAACTTTTGAAAGAGTATATTTATGGTTAATTTTGCCTTGATTATTTTTTGTAATTGTTTTGCTCTGTTTTGGTTTTATGGCTTTTTTATCTTTTTGGTCAGAATTGTTTCTGTTCGCGGTTTTGTTTAAAATATGAGAAGATTTCTGAAACCAGGGTTGTGAATCAAGGGATGCTGAAGGGATATTGACAATGGAACCTGCATAGATGAGATTTACATTTTTGATATCCGGATTGGAAAGTTTCAAAGCTCTCATACCCTGGGCGTTAATTGTGCCGTCTTTATTGAGAAACACAGAATTTAAAAGTTGAGATATGGTCTCGCCTTTTTTAACCCTGTGCCTTGTTATAAATGGCTTTACCACTTCAGGAATGGATGCAAACTCAATCATGGGAACATCAATTACACCGGGGCTTGTCTCCCTGAAGTCATTATCATGTATTTTTTTTAATGGAATTAAAATGATCTGCCCGGGACGAATCGCATCAATGTCGTTTATCCCCGGGTTGACCGTTTTAAAAATATTTATAAAAAGGGGGAAGTCCTTTTCGGAAATTTCTCCCTTTTTCCTGAATATTTTGTAAAGCCAGTCATCTTTTGAAACCCGGTAAGGCTCACAAAGGATTTTTTCCTTTTTATACTTATATACAGCATACCTTTTTAAAGAGGTTTCGATATAATTTTTTGTGAATTTCTCAGCATTTTTTGAAGTCCTTAAATTGTTTTCCGGTCTTTGTATTAAATCAGAGCATAATGAATAATTAAAGCAGAATGCAACATTTAAAACTGCAATACCGATCAGGATAAAAAATGTTTTGAAAAATTTCATGATGCGTTAAGGTCAAGCTCTTCTGCGATTTTTTTGGAAATATCACTGGCAAAAGCCTTGAAATCATCATCGTTTAACGGGCTGCCCTGACCGGGGATTTTCTTTTCATCGTCAGGCATGACAAGTTTTGGCGCATTTATCAATTCCTCAACAGGATTAATATTATAGTCGACTGGTATTTTTTTCTCAAAATAAAGGCTCTGGAATCCTGAAAATTTCATTGCATGGGCAGTGGCATCAATAATTGCTGTTTCTTTTTTGCCAATAATACCAGTGGAGACTGCTTTAACAAGGCCTGCAAGACATTCACCGCCCTGGGTGCATGCAATGTGGCCGTTTCTGTTTGCCTCAAGTTCATTGTCCATTATGGCCTGTTCATTTACCTCAACAAAGAAAACTTTTTTCTGTCCTGCTGTTTTATTGTATAGTTTAACAAGATTTATCACCCTTGGCATTGAAACGGGGTTGCCGATCATGGCAGCCTGGGCAACACTGGGTTTAACTGTTACCGGTTTAAATTCTCTTTTATCTTCGTCAGGTTCAAGATAATACTTAAACACCGGATTAGCATGTTCAGACTGAACACCGATAATTTTGGGCAGGGCATCAATTATACCTGCATCAAAAAATTTAATAAATCCGTTTAACACGGCTGAGATATTTCCTGCATTGCCAATTGGTACTACAACGGCCTTGTCTTCCATCTCATATTCAAAATCCTGGGCGATTTCATAGGAGTATGACTCCTGTCCGAGAATACGCCAGGCATTTTTGGAGTTCAGCAGGGCAACACTGTATTCTTCAGAAAGTTTTTCCACAATTTTCATGCAGTCATCAAAAACTCCCGGGATTTCAAAGACCTTTGCTCCGCTGCCAAGGGGCTGGGCAAGCTGTTGGGGAGTAACTTTTCCATGGGGGAGAAGAACCGCTGATTTTATATGTGGCTGGAGGTATGAGGCGTACAGAGCTGCAGAAGCGGAAGTATCTCCTGTGGATGCACAGATGGCAATTATATTGGATGCAAGTTTTTGGTCAATGAGAAATTTTATATATGAAAGTGCACTTGCCATTCCCCTGTCTTTAAATGATGCACTTGGATTCTGGCCGTCGTTTTTATAAAAAAATCTTATTCCTGCCTTTTTCTTAAGCTGTGCATTTGCCTCCACAACGGGTGTGTGACCTTCTCCAAGATAAACAAGTGAATCCATGGGGATATTAGGTCCTATAAATTCATGATACCTGTATATGCCCTTTAATGCGGGAATATTGAGCATCCTTCTGTAATCAAAAATTTTCTGCCAGGTTTTGCCGGGAATTTTTTTCAATTCATCAAATTCTCTGTTTTGAAGAAGAAGAACCTCCCCGCACTCAGGGCATACATAGAGCAGTTTTTTAATGGAAAATTCTTTTGAACATCCAAGGCATCTATAGCATAAATCACCTTTTGGCTTTGGTATAATAAAAGGTTTTATGTCTTCCGGGAAATTATTTATTTTCATTTTTAATTACCTTTACCCCTCCCATGTATGGCCACAGGGCCTCGGGAATATTAACGGAGCCGTCGGCTGTCTGATAATTTTCAAGGATTGCAGCAACGCATCTTCCAACGGCAAGTCCTGAACCATTTAACGTGTGCACAAGTTCGGGCTTTTTCTGTCCGTCGCGCCTGAATTTAATATTTGCCCTTCTTGCCTGAAACGCCTCACAGTTACTGCAGGATGATATCTCCCGGTACTTGTCCTGCCCCGGCATCCACACCTCAATATCATATGTTTTTGCCGCGGAAAAACCAAGATCGCCACTGCAAAGGGTGACAACCTGATATGGAAGCCCAAGGCGCTGTAAAATCGTTTCAGCATTCTGCAAAAGGGATTCAAGTTCGTCATAGGATGTTTCAGGCGTTGTGTATTTTACCATTTCAACCTTGTTGAACTGGTGCTGGCGTATAAGTCCCCTTGTGTCTTTACCGTGTGAACCTGCTTCCGATCTGAAACATGGTGTATAGGCGGTAAATTTGACCGGCAGATCTTTTTCCGACAGAATTTCACCTGAATAAATATTTGTAAGAGGCACTTCTGCCGTTGGAATCATGAAATAATCCCATCCCTCAAGTTTAAACAGATCTTCTTCAAATTTGGGAAGCTGGCCTGTGCCGGTGAGGGTTTTTCTGCTCACCATAAAGGGCGGGAGAACCTCGGTATATCCATGCTCATTTGTGTGAATATCCAACATGAAATTAATAAGGGCTCTTTCAAGTTTTGCTCCCTTTCCCATGTACAAAGGAAATCTTGCCCCTGTTATTTTTGCAGCCCTTGCGAAATCGAGAATTTTCAAGTCCTCACCAATATCCCAGTGGGGCTTTATTTCAAAATCAAATTGTCTTGGTGCACCAACTTTTTTTTCAAGTCTGTTATCTTCTTCATCAAGTCCTTCTGGTACTTCATGGTGTGGAATATTTGGAAGGGATATCATAAAATCATGAATAAAAGTTTCAGTTTCAGAAAGTACCCTGTCAAGTTTTTTTATCTCTTCCGATACTTTTCGCATTTCTGAAATGGTTGAATCTGCATTCTTTCCTGATTTTTTAATTTCAGCGATTTCATCGGATACGATATTTCTGTGATGACGTAGTTCCTCAATTTCCTGGAGAAGCTTTCGCCTTTTTTTTTCATGTTTTGAAAAACCTGGGAAATCAGCCTTTCCGCTTCTTTTACCCAGTGCCTTTTTTACCTCTTCAAGTTTTTCCCGTACAAATTTTATTTCCAGCATCTCAATTCCTGCCTGCCTTTTAATCCTGTTAGTTTGTTTAAAAAATCACTTAAAACTGAAAAATATCACGGCATGGCCAATCAGTCAATGATTATTGAAGGTTGACAATTTGAACTTTGTGTATAATAGTTGATAAAAAATATTTTTTAAGTGAGGATATGATAATTATGACTGAAATAAGAGACGGTAGATCAGATGTACTCAGTGAAATATCAGAAAAACTCGCAGGCCTTTCTCCGGAAGAACTCTTTGAAAAACGAAAAATAATCGAAAAGAATCTTATGGAATTTGCCAATTTTATGGAATCGAAAACAGCTCTTTTATATTCAGAACGAAGCAGTGAAATTCCAATGGAGACGATTATCAGGGAATGCCTTGAAATAAAGAAGGAAATCGTACTGCCACTAATTTCCAATTCAAAACATTCAATGAATCTTTTAAAGATAAATGACTATGATAAAGATCTTGTGAAAAGAAAATTAAAACTGAATATGCTGGAGCCGGATTCCGGTAAATGCAAAAAAATATCCATTGATCAGATTGATATTGCCGTTATCCCCGGACTTGCATTTGATGAAAAAGGAGGAAGGCTTGGTTTCGGTGAAGGTTTTTACAATCGATTGATACCAAAGCTTCCTGAAACAACACGCAAGATTTCCATTGCCCTTGAAGAGCAGATTGCAAAGCATATACAGATGGACTCAAGGAAATACAGTGTTGATATTATAATTACTGATAAGAGAGTTATATACAGAATATGACCTGATAAGGGAACTTCCAAAAAATAATTTACGCATCCTGTTTGCCCTTTTGCCCGTTTTCTCTGTTGTGATAACAGGCACATAGTTCGACTATGCACCTGTCATCACGCCTTGAAAACGAACAAAAATACTGCACAATATACGTATATTATTTT
>WFQS01000565.1 GCA_015486915.1 Desulfobacteraceae bacterium | reverse complement strand
CTCCCACGTTGATCAATTTAAGAATTTCATTAGTGATAAATTCAAGGAGGCTGTTAATATCAGGGTATAAACGGATGGATTGCGCCAGCCTGAAAAGGGCTTTATAATTTTTCATATCTGACGAATCAGGTGAAGAATTTTTAAAATCGATTTCCATGAAACCCTGGTTCTCCCGAGTTAAATCAACACAACTTGACATGAATGTCCGCGAGTATATTTTGATTTATGTGTCAGTTTAGATCACAGCCCAACAACAAATATAGGGCCAAAGGTGCGCAGCCAACTTTTACTCCTGAAGGAATTGTGCTGGAGCTTTTTGTAAAATAATAATATCATATGATAGCATTTAACATAGTGAATATTGGTATGTTTTGCAAGCAGTATTTGTTATCCTTTTTTCCATGTAATTTCTTAATGTGAAACTCATGCTCTTGTATCGTAAATTACAGGAGTTGGCTGGACGTCTCTGGCCCAATTTATTTTCATATTGATCAATTTAAAATCCAGTGTTAATACATAGAGAATTAGGATCGGAGATGCAATAAGTTGAACAGAAATAGCGCAGAATTCCGGCCCATGTACAAGGCGCATTAAAGGTTGCATACTCAACGTATTCGGCCTTTGATGCAACGAAGTAGATGGGCCGGAAGACAAGCAATCTCGTTCAACTTATAAAATTTTCGATCCTTAATATTTTAATAGGAAACAGCACAATGGAAAACGCTGTTTCATGATTTCATGCGTGCCGCTCTGAAGCTTTAATCCAGGTTGGCCTCATGGCCGTTATAACAATTTTACAAATAAAAAACTTGTACGAAGGCAAGTTATGTTTTATCTTTAATATGCTGATAAAAATGTGTTCAATTTATTATTATTTAAAATAAATTCAGGGAGTCTTTTTTATATGGAACAGAATACAGGTTTAGGTACCAGGTTTTCAGGTGCGGCAAAATATGTTCTTGACAGTGAACTTGCAGGAATTGTTAACATTTCCATGGCTCTTGAGATGCCGCTTTTATTGAAAGGCGAGCCCGGCACGGGGAAAACCATGCTTGCCCATGCAATAGCAGAAAGTCTTAATATGCCGCTGATTGTCCTTAATGTTAAATCCAGTATGAAACTCATTGATGCGTTATATCAATATGATACCCTTACAAGGCTCAATGACAGCAGGTTCGGTGATTCAAAAAGAGATGTGAGCAACATTAACGATTATATAAAAATGGGGAAAATAGGCCAGGCATTTACTGCAGAATCGAAAACTGTGCTCCTGATAGATGAAATTGATAAAGCTGATACTGATTTTCAGGATGATATGTTAGATGTTCTCGACCAGATGCAGTTTGATATTATAGAAACCGATCAAACCATACAAGCCGTTAACAGACCTGTTATCATTATTACATCCAACGCTAAAAAAGATCTTTCAGACCCTTTTCTCGGCAGGTGTAATTTCCACCACATCGCCTTTCCCGATCCCAAGATGATGAGAAAAATTATCAATGTCCATTTCCCTGAAATTGACAAAAAACTTGCAGAAAACGCCATTAATGCTTTTTATGGTATGAGAAGAATTGAAAATATTGAGAAAAAACCTGCTACAAGGGAACTTATCAACTGGATACGGGCCCTTAATGCTGATCCTGATTTTCGTGCAAAGGATCTTGTAAAAGGAGAGCTTCCTTTTCTCGGGGTTTTGTTTAAAAAAAGTAATGATTATACAAGGGCCGGAAATCTTACACAAAGAAAGAAATTTTTCTAATGAAATTCTTGTGATGCCATGCATCAACAACCCTGTTGACCCTATATACGAGTAGAGATAATAATGTTTATAAAATTTTTCTATAAGCTTAAAGAAACGGGAATTCCGGTTTCACCAACTTCATTTCTTACTCTTCAAAAGGCATTAAATGGTGGTTTTATAGATTCTCTTGATGTTTTTTATTTTTCTGCGAGGGCTATTCTCGTTAAAAGTGAAAGATATTTTGATCTGTACGATCAGGTTTTTGCCTTTTATTTTGAAGGAGTGCCGCTGCCCGATAAGGATGGCTTTGAAATTGATGAAATGGCAAGGGCCATGCTGGATGAATGGCTGAAAAATCCCAAAAAAATTGCAGATGCTTTTGACGTGGATGAGTCTGAATTAAAAAAATTCTCTCCGGAGGAACTCATTGAATATTTTAAAGAAAGACTTAAAGAACAGACAAGCCGCCATGAAGGTGGACATAAATGGATAGGTACGGGAGGAACATCTCCGGTGGGTCATTCAGGATTTCATCCAGGAGGAATGCGCGTTGGGGGTGAATCTCGAAACAAATCTGCTGTAAAGGTTGCAGGAGAAAGAAGGTATAAAGACTATTCTGCAAGGGGTCCCCTTTCCCAGGCCATGATGGGCGAAGCCCTGAAACGCCTGCGCCATATGATTCCTGCAGGCCCGAAAGATCAGATTAATATTGATGAAACAATTTACAGGACAATGAAAAACGGAGGTGAAATTGAGCTTGTCTTTGACAGATCAGTAAAAGACAGGCTGAAAGTAATTCTTGCCATTGATAACGGCGGATGGTCCATGGATCCTTATATTTCAGTTGTTCAGACCCTGTTTGACTATGCAGGCGCACAGTTTAAAGAGATAAAAACCTATTTTTTTCATAATACCATCTATGATTATGTATGGGAAGACCCGCAAAGATACAGAAAGGCTAAAAATATCAATGATTTTTCAAGGCTTGACCCTGACACACGCTTTATTATAGTGGGGGATGCAAGTATGGCACCGTATGAACTCATGGCCACAGACGGTTCCATTGGTATTAACGAAAGAAGCGGAAAACCAAGTATAGAAAGGTTAAAATATATTGCCGACACTTTTCCCCATTCAGTCTGGCTTAATCCTGTTTCAGATGAGATGTGGGGATATACCCATTCAATAATTGCCATATCAAGAATTTTTCCAATGTTTGAATTAAGCCTTGATGGACTGGAAAAAGCAGTTGGAGAATTAATGGCAAACTAAAAAAATTACAGGAGGTAAACATGTCCGTTGAAAAAATAAGCTCAAACATTAACTGGCTGGGTCATGATTCCATGAGAATTGATGCTGAAAACGGAGCAGAAATCTATTTTGATCCATACCAGATAGGAACAAATCCCGAGGCAGATCTTATTTTTATCACCCATGATCATTTTGACCATTGTTCCGTGGAAGATGTGGCAAAAATTCAAGGGGAAAAAACCGTTATAATAACGGAAAAAGATTCTGCAGCAAAACTTTCAGGGGATGTAAGAGTTGTAAGCCCCGGTGATACCCTTGCAGTCAATGGAATCAATATTGAAGTTGTACCATCGTACAATATTAATAAGGATTTTCATCCAAAAAACAACAACTGGCTTGGTTTTATTGTGGAAATTGACGGGGTGAGGATCTACCATGCAGGAGATTCCGATTTTATTCCTGAAATGAAGGAGATAAACACCGATATAGCCCTGCTTCCTGTCTCAGGAACCTATGTAATGACGGCAGAAGAGGCGATCGAAGCCGCCCTTGCCATAAAACCAAAGCTTGCCATACCCATGCATTATGGTTCCATTGTGGGAGATGATTCCGATGCAGAGAAATTTAAACAGGGACTTAAAGGGAAAATAGATGTCAGGATATGTGAGAAGGTTTAATCATTTTTTATGCATACTTAGGATCGGAGATGAAATAAGTTGAACAGAAATAGCGCAGAATTCCGGCCCATGTACAAGGCGCATTAAAGGTTGCATACACAATGTATTCGGCCTTTGATGCAACGAAGTAGATGGGCCGGAAGACAAGCAATTTCGTTCAACTTATAAAATTTTCGATCCTTAACATGCGTTTGAAATGATTGAATTCTTTTTCAGTTATCCCCTCAACTCCGGGTGCGCGGTTTACTGCATCATGACAGTCTGAACCGCCAGTTACAACGAGATCGTATTTTTCTGCCCACCCATACAGTATATCCCTGTGTTTTTGAATATGACCGGGATAATTGATTTCAAGGCCTGTAAGTCCTGCATCAATAAATTCAGGAAGGAGTTTTTCAACGGTTTCAATTGGTGGAAGGACCTCGCTGTAATGCCCTTTGCCTGGAAAAGATCCTGCTGCAGGATGGGCAAGTACACTTATAACAGGAAATTTTTTAAGAAATTTTTCCGCAGTATCAAGGTCGATGCCCGAAGGAACATAGGCAGGGCTGTTGTTTCCAATTATTCTGTTTATAACGCCGGGATCATCTATATGGTGCTTTTCATCAAGGGCCAGGGCAAAATGACGTCTTGTAACATTAGAACTGTATTCTGAAATTTCTTCAAAAGTGATATTCTTCAAAAGAACCGGTTTTTCCCCTTTTGGCCCGAAGAACCGGTTAATTTCACGTACTCTTGTCCTTACAAGTTCTTTTCCCCTTCCCATTCCAAGGGTTGTTTCAAGCTCTTTTCTAAAATTTTCATCCTTTAACAGGACAGGGAAAAAATAGCAGAGAAGATGCAGGGTACCCGTAAAAAAAGAACGTTTGAATCTTATGGAAATTTCGACTCCAGGCACAACCTCAATTTTATGTTGTCTGCCTGTTTCAATTGCCCTGTCAAGGCCCTTGATGGTGTCGTGATCTGTAATTCCAATGACTGAAATTCCCGTTTTTTCAGCCGTTAAAACCATTTCTTCCGGTGAAAAATCACCATCAGAGGCCGTGGTATGATTATGCAGATCTGCAAAAATTTTTCCCATAATTTCATTTTCCTTAACTGACATTTTTTACAATTCAAATATATAACGGCCAGTAAACTTATTCTGCTTTATTCTCAAGCACCTGGCGTATCTTTTCTGAAAGCGCCTGAATGGTGAACGGTTTTTGAATAAAATTGAGTTTTGATTTTAACTTACCATCGTGTACAATCTGGTTATCTGTATAACCTGATGTAAATAAAACACGTAAATCAGGATTTTCTTTAATTAATAAATCTGCAAGCTCTCTTCCGCCCATTTCGGGCATGATAATATCTGTCAGCAGAAGATCAATCTTTATTTTTTCCTTAATTCTCATGAATTTTTCAAGTTCCACAGCTTTTCTGCCATTGGCCGCTTCATATACTCTGTACCCCATTTTCACAAGGGCCTCCCTGGCAAGGAGACGCAGTCCTTCATTATCTTCAGCAATCAGGATGGTTTCATCTCCTTTTAAAATACTTGTACTTCCATCAGATCTTGTTTCAAAAAATTGTTCCTCTGTATCGGAAACTGGCCAGTAAACTGTAAAAGAACTTCCCTTTTTCAGTTCAGAATCAACGTACACAAACCCCCGGTTCTGTTTTACAATTCCGTAAACCGTTGCAAGCCCGAGTCCTGTTCCGACACCTTCGGGTTTAGTTGTAAAAAAAGGTTCAAAAATATTATCCCGTGTTTCATCATCCATGCCGGTTCCGGTATCACTGACTGAAAAATAGACATAGCTGCCTTTTTTTGCACCCGGACATTTTTCAACAGATTCATCATCTATGATTGTCCGGCCTGTTTCAATTGTGATCTCCATTTCAGAGCCATGACCAGTATTTTCCATAATAGCGTCCCTGGCATTAACAACAAGATTTATCAATATCTGTTCAATCTGTACGGAATCAGCTTTAATGGGAGGAATATTATCATTAATATGTAATTTAATTTTTATATTTTCGCTTATTAACCGCTGAAACATCTTATTAAGCTGAAAAATAATTTTATTGAGATCGACAACCCTGGGCTGATAGATCTGCTTACGACTGAAGGCAAGCAGCTGGCGGGTTAAATTTTCAGCCCTTTTTCCTGCTTTTTTAATTTCGTTTAAGTGTTTGTAAAGTGAAGAGGTTTCATCCATTCCAAGCAGGGCAATATCTGCTCTGCCGTTGATTACAGTGAGAAGATTGTTGAAATCATGGGCTACACCACCTGCAAGGACTCCTACGGACTCCATTTTCTGGGCCTGACGGAGCTGTTTTTCCAGTCTGTTTTTTTCTGTAATATCTATTAATTGTACAACCATGCCTGCGAGCTTTCCATCTTTATTTTTCACTACAGCGGCATTTAAATATATATCAAAAATCTCATTGTCCCTTGTTAATCGTTTTGTCTCCATTCTAACGGGTTTTTCATATCTGTAGAGTTCTTTTATCTTTGCAAAGGTTATTTCTTTTTGATCTTCCGGAACAAATGGAATGGTTTTATTTTGAAGATCTTCAAGAGTCCACCCGAATTTTTTTTTAAATGCATGGTTTAAATATATGGGAAACCCTCTCATATTATAAAGCACAACAGGATCAGGTATGGCTTTAAAAATAGACATCAACTGCTCACGGCTTTCCTGAAGATCATCAAGAATCTGACGTCTTTCAATGGCAAATGCAATCTGATCTGCAATGAAAATTAAAATTTTCAGGTCTTTTTTTGTGAAATATTCAGGTTCTGTATAGCTCTGTACAGCGAGAACTCCTATTACTTCTCTTTTAATTTTTAATGGAACACCTAACCATATTTTCGGAACAGTTCCTCTTATTCTGTTTTCTTTTTTTCGTTTCAAAAGCATATCCTGTGTGAGGAACAGTGGCTTTTCTGCGAGAATAACTTCAGATGTAAGCGTATGTGCCTTGGTTATATCCTCCACAAAAGAGTCTTCATGGTTATCGTATTCATCCACATAAAAAGGAAAATATATTAATTTTTTCTTTTTATCGTACTGGGCAATATATAAATTCGGAAGGTCCATTAATTCATCAAGATAATCATAAATAGTTGCATATAATTCCTTTAGGTTCGATGTTGTGTATACTGAATTTGCTATTTTGATTAATGTCCTGTCAATATCTTCTAAACGCTGCTTTTCAGCAATTTGAATCTCTAATGTTTTAATTTTCTCCTTTAATTCATAACACTTGGTTTTTAAATCATCGTATTCAGGCTTATCATCCATAAGTATCACCTAAGCTGCAATCCTTTTTTTCCCCGTAAAAACGTAAAGCCCATTATCCCGTACAGATGCAATGGTCATGTTCAGGCTCTCTCCAAGTTTCACTGCAAGGGCTGTGGGACGGGACATGCTTATCACTATTTCAATACCTGCCCTTGCACATTTCTGGATCATCTCGTAGCTTGCCCTGGAAGATAAAAGGGCTATAGCAGCAGATGAAAGTGTTTGTTTTAAGAACAATTTACCAACAGATTTATCAAGGGTATTATGTCTTCCCACATCTTCCGCTTCTGAAATTTTTTCAAGTTTATTATTAAAAAGAGCTGTTGCATGGGATGAAAAACACCTTTTTCTTAATTTCTGCACATCTTTCATGCAGTCCACAACCTTCATAGCCTCAGCAAAGGATATCGTTAAAGTGGATTTTAAAGGGGAAAGAATCCTGCCAAGATCTTCTATAATCTCTCTTCCGCATATTCCACAGCTTGACTGGCTCAAATACACCTGTTTTTCAAGAATGGAAGAAATTTTTTCAGCCCGCTTTTCTGTAAGCATGACAGCTGCAACATTTGAAATTTCCGGTTCACAAAGGGCAATATCTGAAATATCGTCTAAAAAATCAACTATGCCTTCACTGAGGCAGAAACCTGCTGCATGGGCTCTTTCATCTCCCGGGGTACGCATGACAACGGCATGGGTCTTTCCCTGTATATTAATTGCAAGGGGCTCTTCCCTGATAAGTTCCTTTTCTTCCTTTTGTACGCCATTGGAAAGATAATACAGGGCATTCTTTTTTTTTAGCATTTTATCAAAAATTTTATCTTTCATTTAAAACACCGCCCAGCTGGCCGCATCCTGCAGTTACAGAGCGCCCCCTTGTCCAGCGATTTATTACAAATATTCCATTTTGCGTGAGAATATCACCAAATCTGTGCATATCTTTATCAGAAGGAGGAAGAAAATCAATGTTTTTTACGGGGTTGAGTGGAATCAAATTCAGCCTTACCGAAAGTGGTTTAATAAAATCTGCAAGTTCTTCAGCATTTGCATCTGAATCATTTATTCCCTTGATTAATATATATTCAAAGAGAAATGTTCCTTTTTTCTTTAAAGGGTATTTTTCAAGGGATTGCTTCAGCCTTTCCATGGGAATACTGCGATTGACGGGCATAAGAAATGAACGGATTTCATTATTTGGGGCATTTATGGATATGGCAAGTCTTATTCCCGGGAAATTATAAGAGGCAAGTTTTTCAATTCCGTTAATGAGGCCGGAACTTGATATGGTAATATGGCTTAAGGCTATGTCAAAACCTCTTTGTTCATTTATCACTTTAATGGCCTGGATCAAATTATCAAAATTATCAAAGGGCTCTCCCATTCCCATAAAAACAACATTTCTTATATCGTGACCAAGGGTATGGCGTGCATTGTACAATTGACCTGTTATCTCTTCCACAGTCAAATTTCTTTTAAGACCATTTTTACCTGTTTCGCAGAATTTACATCCCATACGGCATCCAGCCTGGCTTGATATGCAAAGGGTGTTGTAACCTGTCATGGGAATGATAACGGATTCAATTGCCAGGCCGTCATTAAGGCGGGTGATGAATTTTACAAGATTTTCTTCTTTTTGTATTTTAACGATAATTCCCGGCCTGAACTCAATGGTTTTTTCAAGGGCTGCTGCAAATGCAGATGATTGTTTAAACTCCTCTGCTTCAAGGGGAGAAATATTTCCTTTTTTGAAAATTTCCCTGAAAAGAGCTCTGGCATGAAAGGCTCCTTTACCATAATCAGTTATAAGCTTTTCTGTAAGATCATTTAAAGTATGTTCCAGAATTTTTATCATCATATTATAATTATCTATTATTGATTAATAATTTTTAGTCTAAGGCTTGAATCTTATACTACTTTCCTGAACTTGTCCAAAGTAGAACATTTTACAGATGTTGCAAGATATATCCCTTTTTTCATGACCTGATTATACCCTGCCAACTACCATGACATGCACTATTTTTTTAGTCAAGTCAGAAAACTGTATATAACTGCCATGAGGCAGATCTGAAGACTCTCAGACGGCCTCAAAGAATCAAAGATTCTGACAAATATTGGGCCATAGGCGCGAAGCCAACTCTTATTTTAGAAAAATTTCACAGGAATTTTATAAGAAAAAGCTCACTTTTGATAAAGTAACAAATGCTCTTTTTATGTTTGTTGTGAGGCACTGTAACGCCGTCCAACTCGGCCTCATGGCCGTTATAAAAAAATGACATTTAAGTTTCCGGTCTTTTAAGCGGGATGTCCCATTTTTTCATATATTTCCATATAAATGCTCTGCTGACACCAAGAAATCTTGCAGCTTCCGCCTTGTTCCATTCACATTGATAAAGAATTTCAGTCAACTGCTCTCCGGTAAGCTCTTTCCCGGGAGAATATTTTTTTCCTGCAGGTATTTTTTCATATACTTTTGCTGCGGGAGCACAGCTATTTATCCTTTTTATTGCCCCTGGAAGATCAGATATATCAATTTTCCTACCCGAACAAAGTACAAAGGCATGCTCAATGGCGTTCCCAAGCTCACGCACATTACCCGGCCAGGGGTACTCCATAATAAGTTTCATCGCAGAATTCGATACTCCCCTGACCTTGTTACCTGTATGCTTATTATTTATGGCAATAAAATGGTTAAGGAGAAGCGGAATATCCTGCTTACGGTCTCTTAGAGGCGGAACATGAATTGTAAAAACTTTTAAACGATAATAAAGATCTTCACGGAAACGGCCATCCTTTACAAGATCGCTGAGATTTTTATTTGTGGCTGTAATAATGCGGATATCAATTTTACGTTTTCTTGATTCGCCCACTCTTTCAATTTCTTTCTGCTGGAGAACTCTTAGCATTTTGACCTGTATATAAGGGGAAATATCGCCAATTTCATCTAAAAACAATGTGCCACCATCAGCCTCCTCAAATCTGCCTTTACGATCACGGTTTGCACCTGTAAAAGCACCTTTGACATGACCGAACAGCTCGCTTTCCAGCAGGGTTTCTGAAAGTGCGCTGCAATTTACCGTTACCATGGGCATTTTTCTGCGCTCACCAATTGAATGAATGGCATTTGCCACAAGCTCCTTTCCTGTCCCGCTTTCACCCTGAATAAGTATGGTTGCGTCACTTGCAGCCGATGCTTTAATAAAAGAAAAAACATTCTGCATTATGGGAGTTCTGCCTATAATCCCGCGCATACTGTTTAATTCCCCGAGACGGCGCGTTGCTTCTTCCATTTTAAGCCTGGTATTTTTGAGCTCCGTTAAATCCGTTACAACTTCAACAACTCCCATAACAGAACTATTTTTTTTTCTGATAACGCGGGCATTTTTTGTTATGGAAACAGTATAGCCCTGTTTATGATGCAGCAGGCATTCCGTAGATTCAACCTTGCCATGTTTATATATACCGCAATCGGCAAGTCCCTCCGGACATTTTTTACCAAAGCATTGGCTGAAACGTAAAAAAGTGCAGTCCCTGCCCATTATTTCCCAGGATTTATAACCTGTGATTTTTTCCATTGAATTGTTCCATGCTATTATACGCCCATAGGTGTCAAGTATAAAAATACCGTCACCGATTGCTTCCATCAGAATCTGTACAAATTCGTTTTGTTGAATTTCCCAAAATATATTCTGCATGCATATGTACCATTTAGTTAAATTAGTGACGTCTCTGTGGCGCTGCGGTGGCGCCACATTTTATGTTTTTGATTATAAAAAAGGGAATGTTGTTTTGTCAACGATTTAAATTATCCATGAAATAATTTACGACTTTCATAACTATGTTATTTTAAACAATATCTGACCGAAAATGAGAATTAAATAACTAAGAATCCAAGGCGGAGATACCCGCACTCCATTTGCCTATCCTCGATTTCTTGTTTTTTATTACAGAAATTCAGGTATAAGGCACTAATGATATGTGAGCAGGCCAAAACAGGCGAAAATGGAATGCTGGCCGAATATTTACGAACTCAATTCTTCGTTCAACGCAGAAATGGACAGAAAAAAAACAATTTTCGTTTTAACAAAAGATAATTTAAATACAGCAAAAACAACCCACCGGTACAGTTCTTGATTATTGTTATAATCAGCCCGGGACAAATTAATAATGGGCTTTTACAGGCAATGGGTAAATCAATAATCATTTTTTTAGAAAGGGAGGCGCAAAATGGGAAAAACGAAAAAATTCATGGCGGTTCATAATGATCCAGAGATAGATTTCGATGAAATTCAATCAAATTGGAGAAAATTGGCAAAAATCGAATCCAGCACATGGGACAGAACATATTACAATGAAGAAAAATCTGTCCGTTACTGTTTATGGCTGGCCTCGAGTGAAGAAGATTTAAAAAACATCTTCACTGAGATGGGTATAAGCTGGGAATCAATCCTTGAAGTTGAGGAGATTGTTCCTGATCTATGGGGTGAAAACTGGAGAATGCATCTTGAAAAAGAGCAGGTAGCCGATACATTGGGAGTCTGATGTGTCGATTCAGCAAAATTTCACTCTTAACTGATTATGGGTAACATGAAGTATAGTACAACGTACACAGTTTTTTTCTGGGCTGTACCGAGATCCTGACCGAGCAGGTAACATGCAGTATCGTACGACGTACACAGAGGTCAGGCTTTCTTTATTTTACGTCTTGTCAATTTGATCAGTAATTTTTTGTAACGAACATGGGAATGATCTGGTTCTGCCAGGATTCGCCCTACAAAAAAATAGATATAACGGCCATGAGGCCGACCTGAACTGCGCTACTGTGCCTCAAAAAATCAGAGATTTTGACGAACATAGAAAGAGTACTTGTTACTTTGTCAAAAGTGAGCTCTTTCTTATAAAAAAAACGAAAAAAAGCCTGACCTTAAATTGAAATACTTTAATAGGGGGTTGGTCGGGGCGAGAGGATTTGAACCTCCGACATCCTGCTCCCAAAGCAGGCGCGCTACCAGGCTGCGCTACGCCCCGAAAATGAATAAAAATCCAAATAAATAGAATAAATATAAAAATGGTAACTACCATTATTTTTAAATCTATGCAAGAATAAGTTTTACAAAATCTACAAAAAAACACCATGGGCTATACGGCCTGTGACCTGAATTCAAACAGATAATCAATTTTTTTTTAACGGGTGCAACGGGTTTGCTGATGCTATGGCCCGGGACGTGCAGCAGGATTTAAGGTTTTTTTGCCGCAGCACTCTAATACGATTTTTTTAATAAACGGCCATGAGGCCTAGCTGAACTGCGCTACGGTGCCTCAAAAAATCATAGATTTTGACAAAAATAAAAGAGCATCAGTTACTCTATCAAAAGTGAACTCTTTCTTATAACTGCCATGAGGCAGATCTGGTGACTATCAGACAGCCTCTCAACAAAGCATGAAACTCTCACTCCGAAAGGAAATTTATCGGAGTTTCATATAAAAAAAATGGATTAAAATGTATGTATGCTGCTTAAAGGCAGGGAGATAACGGTTTTACGGCCCTGCTGTATACCGTGCATCAGGATGTCCTGCCTTGGCCATTGAGCCATAAGTTCTGTATTATTAATTTTGATTGTAACGTCGTAATAAAAGCCCCGGGAGGCAAGTTTTGAAATGACTCCTGAAAATATTGTTGAATCTTTTATATTATTTTGATCTCCAATGGAAATATCCTCTGGTCTCAGTGCTGCATATTCATGCCGGTTAACGCCGGGTGTTATCTTTAAGCCAAGTTCCTTAATTATGGCCATGGTGCCTGCACCATTGTATTTTTTTAAATGAAATATATTTTTCATTCCAACGAATTCTGCTGTAAATTGTGAGCACGGTTTATGAAAAAGCTCAGATATTGTCCCCTGCTGTTTTATTTCTCCATTGTGAATAACAGCTCCCCTGTCAGCGAGAAAAAAAACATCGGAAAAATTATGAGAGACCATGATAAATGTCATCTCCAGTTCTTCATGCAGGGTTTTAAGAAGATTTTTTAATTCGTCCTGCAGTACAGGATCAAGGGCAGATAATGGCTCGTCAAGCAGAAGTATCTTTGGATCTATGACAAGGGCGCGTGCCAGGGCAACTCTCTGTTTTTCACCTCCACTCAGTGCCACAGGAGATCTTTTTAAAAGATGGCCAAGGTTCATTTTTTCAACAAGAAATGAAAAATTTGTTTTTATTTTTTTATCAGAAAGTCCATGGTAACGAACACCAAACAGAATATTTTTTTCTACATTAAGGTGGGGGAAAAGAGCATAATCCTGATATACAATTGCAGCTCCCCTTTTATCAGGAGAAGAATCTGTAACATCTCTTCCATTTATGGTAATTGTTCCGGAATCAATGGGGACAAGTCCCATAATTGCCTCAAGCATAAGGGATTTCCCCGATCCAGTGGGACCCATAACTGCAAAAAAATCCCTGTTCTTCACTTGAAGATTAATATTTCTCAGACTGAAATTGGCAAAATGTTTTGAGAGATTATCAATGCGAATCATGATATTCTTTTCTCCCTTGAAAATAGCCGCATGGCAATAAAGAGGCCAAGTGATATTATTATGAGCCAGAATGCAATGGTCTGGGAGTATTTAAGACCGTATGCCGTAAATCGCTCGTATATAAGAACCGGTGCTGTCATTGGATTGTATGCGATGATTACAACTGCCCCGAATTCGCTGATGGCCCTTGCGGTACACATTACAGAACCTAAAATCATACTCCTCCAGACCAGGGGAAAAGTTACCCGGAAAAAAGTTGATGTCATGCTTGCCCCAAGACTTCTTGAAGCTTTCTCCAGTTTTACGGGTATATTCTCAAAACCTGCTTTCACGGTATTAATATAAAAAGGACACCCCACAAAGGTTAAAACAATAATAATCCCGGTAAGGCTTCCCATGATCTCAATGCCTATTTTCGCAAGTATTTTTCCCATGAAACAGTTTCGTCCGAAAAGAGTTAAAATTGCAATTCCAATCACAGGATGGGGTATCATAATGGGGAGATCCACAAATCCCTCTATGATTTTTTTGCCTAAAAAATTCTTTCTTGCAAGGATATATGCAAGTGGAGTTCCGAAAACAGCAGCACAGAGGGTGGCAACAAGAGCTGTAAACATACTCCTACCCAGTGCGGCAAGAACCTCTTTGTCATATAAAGTGCTGATAAGATCAGCGAGTTTCGGCTGAAGCAGCATTTTCCCCAGGGGAAGACTCACAAGCAGAACCAGGGGAATACTTAAAAGTATTACCCCTGGCCAGAAAACATCTTTTTTATCATAGTTTGCCATATTATAGATATTTCTGTTTTTATTTTTTTACCACAACAAGTTTCTTAAGCACCCGGGGAAGTTTCTGCATCATCTTTTCCGTTGGCACTCTGCATGGTTCAAAGGGAGGCTGCCCCATATTCTTAAGGACTTTAAGACCGCCTTCAGGTGAGAGCATGTATTGGAGGAATGCCCTGGCAGCCACGGGATTAGCACAATTTTTTATCATTGTGATTCCGTAGGTACAGGATTTTCCTTTTTTGATTTTCCATGTTCCCGGTTTTTTCCCTGTTACTTTAATCCTTGCCAGGCTATAAAATTTGTCAAATTTATAATTGCCAAGATTGATATGATCGTTGAGTTTGACAAATTTAAGTTTATGCTGGACAGCCACAGAAAGATATTCCCATGCATAATCCATGTTACCGGTTTTAAGAAGATTAACTATTTCAACTGCCTTGGGGCGAATATTTTTTTTATGACGGCTTGCAATTAACTTATTATAAAGCCCTTTAACACCATAATATTTTTCTGCGAGCTGCATAACCATGAGGCTCCTGTATCCGCATGGGTCAAGATTCGGATCGGAATGTCCCCATTCAACCCCTTTTTTCTGAAGGATTTTATACCAGTTATCTTTGTTTATCTTGTCTGCAAATCTGCTCTGATCTGTGTAACACAGGACAAGCTGGTTTGTGGCAAATCTTATATTCCAGTCTGCAAATTGTGGAATAAGATTTCCGTCTATAACTTTGTAATCGGCTGCCGCCATTATATCGGCGGGTTTGCCAACTTCAGAAATCATTCTTGCCATTTTGGTGCTGCCGCCAGCTTCCCTTAAAACATCCACTTTGGGATATTCTGCCTCAAAATTTTTTTCAATTTTTGCAAGCGGTACGGAAAGACTGCCGGCGTGGAAAATAATCAGTTTTCCATGGGGAACTGTGTCTGCCAGTACTGAAAATG
This sequence comes from Desulfobacteraceae bacterium, assembly GCA_015486915.1. The sequence continues at coordinate 225 of WFQS01000565.1, read as the reverse complement.
AGCTGATCCCAACCAAAACAAATACAGAAAATACCATTATTAAAACGGCTGAGACGTTTCTTAAATTTATATAATTCTTTTTCATTTTACTCCTCATTAATTTTAATTACAAATTCCAACCTTTGTTTTAATCTCCATCCCAATTTATTCAATATTAATTCCAATGGATATTTACAATGCATTCCATAATAGTGTTATAATACGGATGTTATTACCCCATTATTG